>JAACJX010000363.1 GCA_014237545.1 Ardenticatenia bacterium
CCTCGAGTCAAGCCGGCCTCATCACCGTCTTCGAAGAGCAGGATATCCTGATCCCGGACGCATTGCGGCGCTTTGTGGTGACTGAATCGGCCACCCAGCGACTGCTCGCCTATGGAACGCAATATCCGGACATGCGCTGCATCGTGATCTGGAATGACGAGCCGTTCCATCTTTTGAACTTCGCCGACATTGAGGACGTTCTGAAGGGCTTGTCCGAACCGGGCAAGAATGAAATTTCCTGGCTCGACCCNAGTGATGACGACGANCCGCTCCTGCTNTATGANGATGCCGATCCGATGGAGTGGGCGGGCATGGCGCTGGCGCAACGAACCTTTTGATCGCGCCATAAATAGTCGCTCTCAGCCGTTTGTCCCATTGCACTTATTTGGAGATTACCGAGAGCGTCGAGATAGTCGGGGAAGATTCTTTTATCCGGCGCCTGGCAATAATGGGCAGCCAACCCTCATTGCCAGGCGTCGGTTTATCGAAGTAAGCTGATTTCACTGCGTCGGGACGGTTGATTCCGACCCGCTTGTGGCGGGTTCCCCTGGGTCGTTCGTTTCCTACCCCTTCCAGGCCGACAAATCGAGTTGAGCGAGCGATTCCAGCCGCTCTATGTCGTCGCGATAAAATGCCCGCAGTCGCGATACCATGTCGGCCGGCATAGGCGGCGGCTCCTCGAAGTTACTGTTGCGGGTATCCATCAGTTTCCGCCGCAGACCTTCCGGCATCAGTGGATCGATGGCNTGGCGGANCGGGTGCTTCTTTAGTCGTTCGTACAGGCGGCCGAGGCGCTGGTTTTTCATCACCCCGCCCTTGTTCCGCACCGTCAGGTCGGGCACAAACGAGTCGTCCACCCCCAGAAAACGGCACAGGTCGGCGAATACGCCTAACCCGTCGCGCACCAAGTCCTCAAAGAGGATTATTTTGATTTGCGAGCGGTCGAACCGGGCATACCATTCGGCCATCGATTGACCATAGAGGCCATGTAACACGGCCTGGTCATTTTCCGAGAACGCATCCTCCACCGGCCGCTCCTCTATCCCTATGCGCACCTTGTGCCAATAGCTGGAATAGGCGCGCTTCACCGGGTCGCGCAGGCTGAAGATCAGGCGAACGTCGGGAATCATCTCCTGGATGAGCCGCGGGGCTTGTGGGCTGCGCAGATAGTGGGGCGAGGCCTCACCGACCGCTTTTTCGGTCGTCACCCCTTCAAACAGGGCAGCATATTCCTCAAGCGTCCGGATTGGAAAGTGCAAGCCTCGCCCCGCGACGTGATCGGGGTTATCCGGCTCAAAGGCGAAGTAGCGCGGCTCCTTGAAGGGGCTCATGAACACATCCGGATGCTGCTTCAGATAATAGTTCAAGGACGTGGTGCCGCCCTTGATAGCGCCGCCTATGATGAAATTCGGCAAGCGCATGGTGCTTCCTGCTACAGGAGGCGTGTCGCGTTCAATCTGATAGGTCTGGAGNGTGGAACTCATGTCGCCTGTCGTCCTCATTGGGCAAATTTCAGCTTGCTGATGCGGGTCCGCGTGAACTGGCGCAATTGCTTCATGCGCATGTCCATCGCGCTCAGTCGCAGCTCCGGCCAGTCGCGCGCCGGAGGCGCGGCGNTGGCTACATCGTGGGCAGCCAGCATCTCCTCGACCGAATCCAGATAGGGGTTTTCTTGCCGCAAGCGAGCGATGTGGGTCTCGAGCGANCTCTCATCCGGATTCTCATAGTAGACTTGCCTGTATTTCTTTTCGTCGGCGACATGGTCGTTACGGTGGCCNATGGCCCGCCGCTGCACATCCTGATAGCCGTCGCTCTCTTTCGAATAGAGGTGAATGCGCGCGGACAGGTTGCCGCCCAGGGAATGGTGGGTCTTTTCCCAATAACGCTCTTTGCCTTCAAAATATGGAATGCCGAAGTAGTCGCACGCCGCTTGCATCACGGCCGCCTGGTCGTGGGCATAGTCGGCGTATTTTACGGCGCGAAAAGTATCGACGAACGAATAGAAATTGCGGTGATACTGGGGCCANTTGGCCAACTCAGCGCCGCCCTTGGCCCCCAACCGGTTACGTTTGCGCAGGGAGTGGGCGTACTCCATCAGGGTCTTCCAGATGACAACGTTTTTGACCTCGATCCCCTGTCGCGCCAGATAGCTGATCTGGTCATCGATCCACACCACGTTCTTGCTGGCATCGACGATGAATTCCACCTCCGGGTGAAGATCGAATATCGTCTCATACAGGTGAGCTTCGCCATTCTTCTTGACCCGGCTCCATAACGTGCAGCCCGGGTCGCCGCAACCACAGGCCCAGGTGGGTAGCGTGTGNCGTTCCTTGGTAGGCCGGAAGAGGTTCTTGACCTCGCCGACCGCAAAACCCTTTGGGTCATTGGCGACAGTCAGATGGAAGAAGGTNGAGCCNCTATAGGANGTTCCCCCGACAAATATCACTTTTTTCGTCATGCATGCTTCTCCGGCGACTCGNAGTCGTACCAGTATTGTGATTTAACCCGATATAACTTACGGCGCGGATTAAGCCCGGCGCAAGCTGCCGTTCGCCCGTCTTTGCGTCGCCGGGTTACAATACTGACACTACATTATTCTCCGTCTTTCCGGCAAGGAAATCCATGCAAATCAAACCGTTCGCCACCGAGCTATTCTTTAACCTCTACGAATTCTCNACCCCCCACCTGCTTTGCGCTTCCGATTGCGAGACGATGTCGATCGGCGAGTTACTCACCCTGACGAATGGGGCGCCCGACAGCCTGCTGGACTTGCGGCTCGGCTATACCGAATCGCCCGGCCACCCTGAGCTGCGGGCGGCCGTGGCCGCGCTGTATGACCGGGCTACGCCGGACGAGGTTGTGGCCCTGGGCGCGCCGGAGGAGGGTATCTATCTGACCCTGCGCGCGCTGCTGGAGCCGGGCGACCACGTCGTCGTGCTGACGCCCGCCTATGACTCGCTCATCAACCTCGCCGAACACGTCAGCGGCAACGTCAGCCGCTGGCCGATCCGGCCGCAACCCGGCAAATGGTCTCTCGACTTGGATGCGCTCGACCGCCTGGTGACGGATGACACGCGCCTGATCGTCGTCAATTTCCCCCACAACCCCACCGGCTATCTGCCGAGCGCGGCCGAGTTCGATGGCATCCTCGACATCGCCCGCCGCCGCGGCGCGTGGCTCTTGTGCGACGAGATGTACCGCGGCCTGGAGCGCGATCCGGCCGACCGGCTGCCCTCGGCCGCCGACCGGTACGAGCGAGCCATCATTCTCTCCGGCCTGTCGAAGACCTATGGGTTGCCAGGCCTGCGCACCGGCTGGCTGATCGTGCGCGACCCGGCGACCCGAGCGGCCATCATCAACTGGAAACATTACACGACCATCTGCGCCGCCGCGCCAAGCGAGGCGCTGGCGACGGTCGCCCTGCGCGCCCACGAGACCCTGGCAACGCGCAACCGGGAGATCATTGCCGATAACTTGCACGCGGCAGCCGCGTTCTTTGCCCACCACTCGGGCCTGTTCGACTGGCGGCCGCCGCGGGCCGGCTCTGTCGCCCTCGTCGGGCTGGCCGTGCCCTCGGCCACCGACTACTGTCACGCCCTGGCCCGCGACGCGGGGGTGCTGCTGCTGCCCGGCCCCTGCCTGGGGGCCGACGATCGCAGCGTGCGCTTCGGCTTTGGTCGCGTCGGGTTCAGGGAGTCGCTGGCGGCGTACGAGCGATATCTGGAATCCGGGAATTAGCTGCATGGCCCGCCGTGAATTTCACAGTCCGGACGAGCTAGGCGCGTGGCTGGTTGCGTCGGGTATTGACGTTTCACACTGGGGAGGAGGGGGCAGCAAGACCCTGGACGACCTGTGGCGGGAGTATCTGGCCGGCGAATCCACCTTCGACGATGATCCGCCCAGCCGTTGGGTAGAAGTGGCTCAACTTGTCATCAAGCGCGGCGATGCGACTCTGATAGAACTCGAGCAGGTCTTTGCCGACGGCCGGCGGCGAACCCGCATGAGGCCGCCCTCGGAAAAACTGCTCCGGGGGGAAACCCCTCGCGCCGCGGCCCTTCGTTGCNTGCAAGAGGAGTTGGGGCTTTCGGCGGCCGGAGTCGCGATCGAAGACAACCACGAGACGATTGAGGAAACAGCCGACNCACCTTCGTATCCCGGCCTGCCCACCCGCTACCTGTTNCAAATCNTCGAGGTNACCGATANCGGCCTGCCNGACGGNGATTTCTACCGCGAGAATAGCGCCCCCGGCGATCCGATCCGCCGCCACTTGTGGGGCTGGCGGACGGACTAAGAATCCACAGATTTCACAGATAAAGAATAGTGGGCGGTGATCAGCGTGCAACCTGCCCACTGATCACCGCCCACTGCCTACTCTCTTCAATCTGCGTAATCTGCGAAATCTGCAGATATTTTCTTCTTTACCAGCCGCGAGTTGCCAGCTGCTGGTCCTCGGCCAGGGTGTGGATGCCAATGCCGACCATCGGCTGGCCCAGGTTCTCGCTGACGCGGGCCAGGATCTCGGCATTGCGGAAGTGGGTCNTGGCCTCGACGATGGCTTTGGCCCGCCGCGCCGGGTCGCCACTCTTGAAGATGCCGGAGCCGACGAACACGCCGTCGACGCCGAGCTGCATCATCAGCGCCGCGTCGGCCGGAGTGGCGATGCCGCCGGCGGCGAAATTGACCACCGGCAGGCGGCCGAGCTCGCGGGTTTCCTTCACNAGTTCATACGGCGCGCCGATCTCCTTGGCAAAGGTCATCAACTCTTCCTCGGGCATATTCTGCAGGCGGCGAATGTCNCCGAGCACCGTGCGCGCGTGGCGCACCGCCTCGACTACGTCGCCCGTGCCCGCCTCGCCCTTGGTGCGGATCATTGCCGCNCCCTCGCCGACGCGCCGCAGCGCCTCACCCAGGTTGCGGCAGCCGCACACAAACGGGATCTTGAAGTCGTGCTTGTTGATATGGTAGCTCTCATCGGCCGGGGTCAGAACCTCGCTCTCGTCNATGAAATCGACGCCGAGCGCTTCCAGGATCTGCGCCTCCACGAAGTGNCCGATGCGCACCTTGGCCATGACCGGGATGCTGACCGCGGCCATGATCTCCTTGATCAATCCGGGGTCCGACATGCGGGCCACGCCGCCGCTGACACGAATATCGGCCGGCACGCGCTCCAGCGCCATCACCGCCACCGCGCCGGCCTCNTCGGCAATGCGCGCGTGTTCCGGCGTGACGACGTCCATGATGACGCCNCCCTTCAGCATCTGGGCCAGACCGCGCTTGACCGTGGTGGTGCCGACCTCTCCCCGACCGTTCACGTTACCATTCTCTTTCATTCTTTTCTCCCGTCCGGCCCGCCTGCTTATCACTGNGCCGTCCTGCTGCATTATTTTNTTGAAGATGCCTTCAATCTCATTTTAAGGCNACGCAGGGGGAAAGNCAACCCAATTGGCTCNATTATTCCNGCANTGATTTCTATATTTATAGGGCCAATTATCGCGGGAGGATGGNTCTGCAAAGCTCAGACCGGCATCTCCTCAGCCACAGGAGCGATGAACTTGTTTTTGGATATAAGGGGCAGCACCAAACGCATCGTCGTGCCGGTTCCCAGCTCGCTCGTGGCCTCAATGCGGCCGCCGTGCGCCTCGATGATGCTGCGNGCGATGGGCAGGCCCAGGCCNGTGCCCCCCTGCTTGCGGCTGCGCGATTTATCGACGCGGTAGAACCGCTCGAACACCAGGGCCAGATCCGCCTCGGGAATGCCCATCCCCTGATCAACAACATCGATGATGATCGCGTTGTCCCTTGTGGCGGAGCGGAGCGTGATGGTCGTGCCGTCCGGGCTGTACTTGCCGGCATTATCGACCAGGATCAGGCACGCCTGCTCAATTCGAACCGGGTCCATCTGGACCAGGCCTCCGGCCCGCAAGTCGGCTGTNAANGCCTTGTGCTGGTTCTTCGCCAGCGTTTCGGCGCGCTCCGCCAGGCGAGACAGAAACGGGCCGATCTCCACTAACTCCAGTTCCAGCGGCAGCGATCCGGTATCCGAGCTGGCCAGGAAGAGGAGATCGCCCACCAGGCGGGTCATGCGATCTGTCTCTTCCATGATCTCTTCCAGCAGGTCAGCGTTTTCCCAATCCGGATCGAGGGAGCGCGCCAGTTCAGCATTGGCCCGCAGCACAGTGAGCGGCGTGCGGAGTTCGTGNGATGCGTCGGCGATGAAGTCATTTTTCAACTGCAGGGCGCGGGCCAATTCGGCCGAAACGCGCTGCTGCTCGCGCACGGTGCGGATGGTCAGGTAAGCGAGGCCAAGTCCGGCGAGGGTTAGCATACCGAGCACGATGAGAAGGATCGTCTGGGCGCTGTCGGCCGCCTGCTCGACGCTGGCCAGCGCGGCGGCCGCCCTTTGCTCCCCCAGATGGTCGAGCGTCCGGCCCGCGTTCTCCAGCACGGATAGTTGCAACAACCCCTGGTCGCTGGCGATGCTGAAGGCCAGTGGATCGCTCGAGTGCAGCGCGATGGCCGGCCGGAACTCCGCATAATACGACTGGGCTTGTTGTTCTAGCCCGTCTAAATCAGGTAGGCGTGGGTCGTCGATCTGTAGCTCGCGCAGCCGATCGAGCTGGTCGAGCATCAGCGCATAGGCCGCATCAAAATCCTGTAACCCGCGCCGTGACGGGCCGGAGAAGGCGATGTTACGATGGTAATGACGCATGTCGAGCACGGCCACGCGAAAATCGTCGCTGCGGTCCTCCAATTCAATATCGGTGGCGATGGCCTGTTCGGTGATGGCCTTGACGCGTTGGTTAATCGCCCAGTTGATCGATCCGGCCACGGCAATCGCCACCAGCAACGCGCCCATCGACGCGGTGGCGATTTGCCAGGACTGGAGACGCATGGTCGAGAGTCGTTGTCTCATGATGTTATCAAACCGCGTGAAACACGTGTTTTCCCTTGATTATCGTAACATTATATTCTAGGCTTAGGTACATGAGGATTTTAATCATCGAGGACGATGAGTCCATTGCCAAGGTCATGCAGCGCGGNCTGCGCGCCCACGGGCATCAGACGGTTCTGGCCGAGACNGGCGAGGATGGCGTGTTGCTGGCCAGCGACGACACGCTGGANCTGGTCCTGCTGGATATNTCGCTGCCGGGTCTGAACGGCCATCAGGTGCTGGAGCGCATTCGCGCCGAGCGGCCGCGACTGCCGGTGATGATGCTGACNGCCCGCAGCGACGTGAAGAGCAAGGTCGACGCNCTCCACGCCGGNGCGGACGACTACATCACCAAGCCGTTTGCNTTCGAGGAGCTGCTGGCGCGCATCCATGCCGTCACCCGCCGCTTCGACCAGCCCGAGGCGTCGCAGATTCGCGCCGGGTCGCTGCGCCTCGACCTGCNCGCCCAGCGCGTNTGGCGCAACGATGAACTTGTCGATCTGACCGCGCGTGAATTTGCCCTGCTGGAATATTTCATGCGTCATCCCAACCAGGTCCTCTCGCGCCAGCAAATTTTGTTCGGTGTGTGGGATTACGATTTTGACCCGGAGTCGAATATCGTCGACGTCTACGTCCGCTACTTGCGCAATAAGCTCGACGAGCCCGGGCAACCATCGCCCATCTCGACCGTGCGTGGCGCGGGCTACCGGTTCGAGCCGCCCGTGGAAAAATAGCGCGCGGCATCGGCTGCCGGCCGGGTAATGGGCCAAACAGTGCCTATGGCCTGGGCGTGGCGTCGATGCTGCCCACGGGCAACGGCTCATTCAACTCTATCTCGACCTCGACCAGCGGCCCGCGGGATTCCAGCTCCACCAGCGCTTCCCGGCCGTCCTGGATCACGAAGAACGTCCATTCCCCCTGGAAGATCTGCAGGTCGGCCACGCTCCACCCCTCGTCATCGAAAACCTGGCGATAGAAATCGTGGATCGGCTCCAGCGGCCCTTCCATCACATATTCGGCCTCGGTTTCCAGCAGATCGCCCATGATCACCTGGCGATACTCGACCCGGCGCATACCCGGAAAGCGGGGCAGGCCGGGAATCTCCTCCCCCGGCACGTCGAGGTCGGGAACGCTCAGGTCGGCGGTGGGCACGGCGGCCAATGAGGGAACAGCGACCGAAATTGACGACCGCGGCTGCAGATCCATCGACAGGCGGCCGATAATGATCCCGGTCGCCAATAGCAGAAGTCCGAAGAGTGCCAGCGCGGCGATGGTCGTCAGCTTCATGCCCCGAGCTTTTTCCTTATTATCCCATTCAACATATTTAGGAAGCGATTTCCAGGTGTTCACACCGTCAGTGTCGCAGAGGACGATGAAACGA
>JAACJX010000476.1 GCA_014237545.1 Ardenticatenia bacterium
GTAATCGAGGACGTGATCGAGATATTCCACCGCCTCGGCCTGCGAAAAACGCAGATCGCGGGCCCGGATTTCGGTCAGCAATCCCTTGACGCGCAGGGATGTCAGCGGCAGCGGCGGGTTAAACCGGGTCAGGAGGACCAGGTGCATCTGGCGCGGCCAGTGATGGAGCCACTCATTGAGACATTCGAACAGGGCCGGTCCATGGGGTGCGTGCAAATCATCCATGACCACTACAAACGATGATGGCAAAGCCTCTATTTCGTTGCTGATGGTGTCCATCAAGACACGGGCCGGCGGGTGCTGGCGAGAGGTGAGCAACTGCTGCGTTTGGGGGCAGGCTTCGGGGAAGATAACTCGCAACGCGGCGATGAAATATTGCAGGAAGATGTCGCGGTCGCTGTCCCCTTCGTCCAACGACAGCCANGTATACGGNAGGGGGAACNCCTTATNGCCGTTGCTGCCCTGTAGCCAGGAGCTGACGAGGGTGGTCTTGCCAAAGCCGGCCGGGGCGACAATCAGGGTGATAGCCCCATCCAACCCGGCNTTGAGCTGNTNCAATAACCGGGGGCGGACAACCAGATCGCGAGTCACGCTCGGACGGTTGAGTTTCGTTTGCAGGACAAGCATGCCCGGCTTGCGCGTGAGTGTCATGNTGGTNGTGATGGCCGGCGGACGGATTNCCCTAACCGGCAANTTNCAATGTCGCCCTTCTAGAACANGCTTACNCGNTCATTATAACATAAAAATTCACNCCGGCATGTTCACACCTTTCTTACACCATTTCGGTGATATGAAGGAGCGCGGTGAGATCTCATAATGTCATTATGGCCAATATTCGAAAGCTCCAATTCAACTGGCGTCTCATGCTCGTTCANGTNGTGGCCAATGCCCTGGCCCTGGGNTTGACCGTGTTNGTGCTGCCGGGCGTTCGCTTNCAGGCCGAACGGCTGNTGNTGGCGCTGCTGGCCTCCGGATTCATTTTCGGCCTGCTCAACGCCTTCGTACGCCCCCTGCTGCAATTCATCATGTTTCGATTCCTGTTCATCACCTTTGGGCTGGTGCTGATCGTCATCAACTTTTTCATGCTTAGACTGCTAGCCCGNCTGACGCCCGGCTGGTTCACGAGCGAAAATGTTTTTTGGACGCTCCTGGCGGCGGTTCTCGTCGGGTTGCTCGGTGTATTTTTCGAAACNCTGCTGGGGCTGCGCCCGCCGCTCCGCGACGNTCGCCCGGAATCGCGAACCATGGGGCACTGGTTNAGCCTGAGCGGCGCGCCGGTGCAGATACCCGTCTTTGAGTCCCCGGCCGAAGCGCCCGCCGACGCCGGCGAGGCNGAGCCAAATGAGGGGAAGCCATCATGAAACAACGTAGCAGCAGCATCGATCAGGTCCGCGAAAGCCTGCGCCTGCAACAAATCTATAACACCATCAGCAGTTACGCGCTGGANATGGCGCTGGATCGGGGTTCGCTGGGCNTCTTTCGCCGCCGCATGCAGGAGTTCATCTATCAGCCCGGCGACCCGGTGGAACCGCTCAGCCTGCCGGTGAAGGTCCGGCTCATGCTGCAGGAGCTGGGGCCGACCTACGTCAAGATGGGTCAGATCATCTCCAGCCGGGCCGAGGTATTGCCGGCGGAATGGATGGTCGAACTCAACAAACTCCAGAGCAACGTGCCGCCGTTCCCCTCCGAAGAAGTACGCGAAATCATCACCGAGGAGCTGGGCGACGCGCCGGAACGGTTGTACCGGGAATTTAACCCCACGCCCTTCGCCGCCGCCTCGACGGCCCAGGTCCACCGGGCGGTGCTGGCCGACGGCACGAAGGTCGTGGTCAAGGTCCAGCGGCCGGGCATACGCAAACAGATGAAGGCCGACATCGGCGTGATGGGCAACCTGTCCGGCGTGCTGGAGAGGCGTTCGCAGTACGCCCGCGATATCGACCTGCCGGGCATGATTCGCGAGTTCGGCCAGGGTATTATTCGCGAGCTCGATTACGGCGGCGAGCTATACAACATGAAGCGGCTGGCCCGCAACATGGAGGGGTTGCCGGGCGTCAGCGTGCCCAAGGCATACCCGCAGTTGAGCAGCTCCAAAGTGCTGACGATGGATTTCATCGAAGGGGTGAAGATCAGCAACGTCCAGGCCATCGACGCGGCCGNCCAGGATCGTCTGGCGATCGGCGCCAACATCCTGCGGGCCCTCATCAAGCAACTGCTCATTGACGGCTTCTTCCACGCCGACCCGCACCCCGGCAACGTCCTGGTCAACCTGGAGACCGGCGACGTCGGCTTCCTTGATATGGGCATGATGGGCGAGATCGACTTCAACCAGCGGTTGAACCTGATCAACCTGCTGATGGTCTCGCGGCAGAAAGACCCGGCCGGGCTGGCGCGGGCGGTGCGCAGCCTGAGCGTGCCCTTCCGCAAACAGGTCGATGACGCGGCATTCTACAAGGATTTCGAACGGGCCATCGGCCGNTACATGGATCCCGACNCGCCGATGTCTTTCGGGCCGCTCATGAACATCGTCTTCGACCTGCTGGCCTCCCACGGNTTGCGGCTCGATTCGGACCTGACNCTGGCCATCAAGGCGATGATGCAGGCCGAGGCCATCTACACNGCTTTGTACCCCGAAGGCGGNGGGCTGGTGGAGATGGGGTTCGACACCGTGAAAGAGCTNGCCCTGCAGGAGACCACGGCCGACAACGTCAAGGAGATCCTGACNCGTCAGGCCTCCTTGCTGGCTCAAGACCTGGTCAAGGAGTTGCCATCGCTGAAGGATGCCACGCTCGGNTGGCTGGGCATGTACCGGCGCGGCCGGTTCGAGCTCCACGTCGACACGTCTGATATCGCCAAAGAGTTAAACGTGATCCGGCGCATTTCCCAACAGATCATCTTGGGGATCGTTTTAGTAGGCCTGCTCGTCGGCTCGGCCATCGCCGCCAGCTTCTCGGCCGTTGCCGGGACATTAGGGTCTACACTCGCCCAATGGGCGCTGGCGGTCTTCTTCATCTCGGTGGTCATCACGGGCATCTTTGTCGCCATCCTGGTGTACAGGCTGCTGTGGCCAAAGCGAGATGATGGCTGATGAGCGGGCCATGCGGCACCTGAGAGGGGAAACCCATTCGATGCATGGATAGCCCACAAAGATGACGAACACCCTTCGCCCCCATCGCCGGTCACTCACGACTCCCCGGGCGGCGGCCGTCGCCGGCGTCCTCTTTGCCATCCTCTACGGCGCAAGCCTGCTGCTTATCCGCATGGCTCTTCCCCCTGGGTCGTTGACACCGGGCGGCGTCTGGCTCGGAACTAATGCCAAAGCGATTGACCTGGCGCTCAATCTCGTGCCTTACGCGGGGATAGCCTTTCTGTGGTTCATCGGTGTCATCCGCGACCGTCTGGGGGACGTGGAAGATCGTTTTTTTGCCACCGTTTTTCTGGGAAGTGGCCTGCTTTTTCTGGCCATGACCTTTGTCGGCGCGGCCCTGGCGGGCGGGTTGCTCAGCAGCTACGCCGCTCAGCCGCTGGCTATCGTGGAAAGCGGCGTATTCGCCTACGGCCGCGAGGTGATGTTTCACATTATCAACGTCTATGCCATCCGCATGGCCGGCGTGTTCATGATCTCCCTGGGCACGATCTGGATTCGCACCGGCCTGATGCACCGTGGCTGGGCCATCATGACATATGGTTCGGCCCTGTTGCTGCTGGTGAGCTTCGGTGATTCTGTGTGGGTGTCATTGATCTTTCCCGGCTGGGTGCTTGCGGTCAGCGGCTATTACCTGCTGCGTAATCGGGGCGTCCAGCCAGATGACGGGGCCGGCGAACAAGGAGCCCCATGAGAACGAGGGCCATGCGCCGGGTCACAGCCCGGGCCACGTGGGATAACCTGCGGGTCAGCTTCTGGTTCGCCCCGGCCATCATGGCGCTGATTGCCGTACCGCTGGCGTGGTTGCTCTATGGACTGGACAAGCAGATCCCCAACGAGTTCCTTCAGAGCAGCCGTCTGGTGATCTCCGGCAGTCCGGACGAACTACGCGTGATGTTGATATCGATCGCCACGACGGTACTGGCGACCGCCGGCGTGGTCTTCACGCTGCTAACCTTGCCGCTCTCGACCGTGGCCGCCCAATATGGCTCACGTTTGTTACGCGTCTTCCTCAGCGACCGCACGACTCAGGTCGTCCTGGGCATGTTCGTGGGCACGTTTGTTTATTGCGTTGCCGCGGCGACGACCATTCTACCGGCCGACATCGAACCGGAAGGCGCCCAAATCACGACGACGGTTGGATTGGTATTGATGATGGCCACATTTGGAACGCTGATCCTGCTGGTCCAGCATATCAGCACGATGTTGCAAGCGCCCAACATTGCCGCCGCGGCGGGCGCGGAACTGCGCGACGTGGTGGGGGTTGAAAATACGGAGGAGGCCAGGCCAAATAAAACCTCGGGCCAGGCCGGCCACGTGGCGCAGATCGCGATGGCCGAAGCGGATGCCTTTCCCCTCAGAGCCGGGAAAGTCGGTTACATCCAGACCCTGGATCCCGACATCCTGCTGACTTTGGCGCGTGAGAACGACCTGGTTATTCGCCTGGCGCTCAGGCCGGGGGACTACGTGTGGGCGGACAGGGTCGTGGCGCAGATCTGGCCGGCCAAACGGTTCAATGAGCGGTTGGAGAAGCATCTGCGCCGCGCCGTTCGCATCGGCAACCAGCGAACCCCCACCCAGGATGTCGAATGCGCGATCAATCAGTTGGTTGAAATGGCGGTGCGCGCCATGTCACCGGCGATCAACGACCCCTTCACGGCAATGACTTGCCTTGACCACATCGGCAACGGCCTGGCGCTGTTCGCCCGGCAAGGGCCGGAGAACCTCAACTCCTACGATCCAAACGGCCGGCTCCGCCTCGTGTTCGAGCCCTTTTCCTTCGAGGAGCTGCTCGGCGCGGCCTTCGACATGCTGCGCCATGCCAGCTGTGACA
>JAACJX010000474.1 GCA_014237545.1 Ardenticatenia bacterium
TCTCTTTCTTAATGTAGCCTATGGCCTCCTCCGGCGACATGACCCGGCCCTCAGCCCAGGCGGCGGTGAAACTTGCTTCGTCCAATTGCTCGCGCACGGAGTCCACGTCCCGCCGGAAGTCTTCCCGATCTTCCGGGTAGACTATATTTCTGATGTCGATCTCTACCAGCTTGTCGACGACCGCGTATAGGCGGGCGGCCTGCCTGGGCCTACCCTGGGCGGCCGCCACCACTCCCATTCCCCATATGTTCCAGGTGGAAATCTCTTCATCGCTGTCGATACTTTCCCGAAAGTAATGCGCCGCGCGTCCTGGATCACCCCGGCGAACAGCGACGTGCCCCAGGTTTGTGAGTGGAACCGCTAAATTTGTCCAACCATGAGCGTCCCGAATAATCGCCTGACATTCAAGGTAGAGGGGTTCCGCCTGTATGTACTTTTTTTGACGTCGCAACGCTTCTCCCAGTTGGTTCAGTAATCCAACAGAGAACAAACTGTCCTTCAGGGTTCGAGCGATGACCAAAGCCTGCGAGTAAAGCGCCTCGGCTCGCGCAAACTCCCCCTGTCTGTTGGCTATTTCCCCCAACATGTATATTAAACTGGCTTGCGCTCGTCCATCGCCTGTTTCATAGGCGACGGCCAGACCTCGATCGCCCACAATCGCTGCTTCAGAATAGTCTCCTCTCAACAACGCTATCCAGCCCAGAATGTGGTAATTCCACGTTATGAGCGCTCTATCATCCAACTTCTCGGCCAACTTCAAACTCTGTTCAACGATGGGAACAGCCTGTTCGCGATCTCCCTGATCATAGTTNAGGTTNCCCTGTAACCNNATCGCCCAGGCGATNCCCTTTTCATCCCCAATCTNTTGGAACAAGGCCAGACTTTTCCNTGCACAAAGCGCAACTTTTTCATTTTCCCATCCAATCCAAAAACTGCCGGCGCGCAGGTAAAGGAGGGCNTGTAGGGGAACGGCGGCATCGTCTATCCTTTCCAGCGCGGATNCCAGCCNGNGACCCCCTTCCAGNCCAAGACCGCGAATTTCCCAATAATAGGTCAGAGCCGCCGCCAATCGCAGGCCAAACTCCACATCGGCCGCTTGGCTGTTCAGAGACCAGTCCAGGGCGGCCCGCAGATTATCATGCTCCGCGTCCAGGCGGTCGAGCCAGGCCATTTGTTCGCCGCTAAAAAGCCGAGGCTCGGCTTCCTCCGCCAGGCGACAGAAAAACGCCCCATGCCGCCCCCGCAGCCGCTCCTCCGCGCCTTCCTCAACCAGCTTAGCCAACGCGTACTGCCGGATCATCTCGTGCAGGTCGTAGCGAGTTTCCCGCTCTGGCGCGCGGTCAACCACGACCAGCGAATTGTTCACCAATTTTGTGAGCGATCCTGGCACATTGCCTTCGTTTTCTTCATCGCAAATCATCTCGGCTGCCTCCAGCGTGAACCCACCGGCGAAGACCGCTAGCCGTCGCAGCAGACGTTGCTCAACCGGCGACAGCAGGTCGTAGCTCCAATCGATCAGCGCCTGGAGGGATCGATGGCGCAGCGGCAGATCGGCCCATTCGACCGCCAGAGCATCCAGCCCAACGTGCAGTTGTCGGGCGATCTCGGCCGTCGACCGGACACCCGCGGCGGCCGCTGCCAGTTCGATTGCCAGTGGCATGCCCTGCACCAGGCGGCAGATGTCGGCCGCGGCGAGCGCCTCGGAGGACACCAGAGCAAAGTTGCCGCGCTCCTGCCTCACCCGTCGCGCAAATAGCTGGATGGCAGTGAATTCAGCCAATGGATGACTGGAATTTTCGGCCGGGAAATCCAGCCCTTGCAACTCATGGAGCCATTCGACGGACAGGCCCAGTCGCTGGCGCGANGTGACNAGCAGGACGAGGCGCGGCGCGGCNGCCATCAGGTCGATCAGCAGGCTTGNCCCGGCGGTCAGGTGCTCGAAATTGTCCAGAATCAGCAACAACTCGCGCGACCGCAGGTAGTTGCCTACCTGTGTCAGGGGGGATGACGAAGGCTCAAGCCTCAAGCCGGCCGCCGCGGCAATGGCCGGGAAAACATCGGACGGCTCGACGGCCGTAACGAGCGNGACGAAGATCGCGCCGTCGGCAAAGTCATNGCTGAACTGCCGGCCCGCTTCCCGCGCCAGACTCGTCTTGCCGATCCCGCCCAACCCCACGATCGTGATCAGGCGCACGTCGGGGTCGGCCAGCCGGCGACCCAGCCGCGCCAGGTCACGCTCGCGGCCGATCAGCGGCGCGGTTGGCCCGGCAACGGTATGCGTGGAGCGTTCCGGTAGCGGAATGCCGTCACGAATCCGATCAAAAAGCAGGACGGTCTCCGCCTCCGGCTTCACGCCCAGCTCTTCGTCGATCGCCCGGACGCAGGCCTGATACTGCATCAGGGCCGCGCTGCGGTCGCCTTTGCGGGCCAGCGCGCGCATGGCCTGCCGGTGCGCTCCTTCATGCCACGGTTCGTAGGCGAGTTGCCGTCCCGCGAAAAAGTGCGCCGCATCGTTTTCGCCTCTCAGCAAGGAATAATCGGCCAGGCGCTGTAAAGTGCTCATGACGACCCGGTGCAATTGCTCGCGTTTATTCAGCAGCCAATATTCAAATTCCGGGCTGTCGGGCAGGGAGAACTGGGCCAGCAGCGGGCCGCGATACAGGNCGGCCGCCTCGCGNCGCCAGGNGGCGCATATTCGACAAGTCTCGGGATTGCGATGCCGGTGGCGGCCGGCCTGTTCAAGCCGCCGCGTCACCTCAACTACATCCAGCGTGTGATCGCTGTCGGCGTTGAACTGAACGGCTTCGCGGGTAATGAACAGGTAAGGCGGGTCGGCGTCGGCATCGCCGATGGCCTGGCGCAATGTAGCCAGAGCGTTTCGCAAACTGTCGCGGGCAGCTTTCTCCGGTTGGTCTGGCCATAGCAGCCCGGCCAGCATCTCGCGGCGGTGCGGCCGGTCGGCCTCCAGCGCCAAAAAGGNCAGCAGGGCGCGCACCTTGTCGTACTCGAAGCCGGCCACCGCGCGGGAATCCCGTGTGACCCATAGTGGCCCAAGCAAAGAGAGGGCTAACCGTCCCATAATCTCCTTTGATTTCCGACTGGATTAAGCGGCAAAAGTATAACAGATTTTGCGTTTTCTTTGCGATGGGTTGCTACAGTGTCATCAGTTCCAGTGGTTTCAACAGGCGGGCCACAGAAATGGCCCAAGGGAGGACGACCTCATGAACCCGTTCATGATCACCAACGTCCACCACATCACGCTGACGGTTTCGGATCTGGTCCGGAGTGACGCCTTTTACAGGCGTCACTTCGGGTTCCAGCCGCTGGTTGATCTGGGGACGCGCCGGTTGTTCACCAACGGCTACTTCATCCTGGGCGTGACGCTGCCGTCTGACCCGGACGCGCCCGTTCCCGATGANGACCGCTTTAGCGAGAATCACATCGGGTTGGACCATGTCAGCTTCAACGTGGGCAGCCTGGCCGAACTGGAGGCGGCCGCGGCCTACTTTGACGCGCAAGGCATTACCCGCGGCGAGATCAGGGACCTGGGCAGCGGCTTCGCCATCTACGTCATGGTCGTGCGCGACCCGGACAATATCCAGTTGGAGTTGACGGCGGCGTATGCGCCGTAGTCGCGATGGGGGGGATGAGTCGCTTTATCGTCATTATTTCTAATCAAATAGGAGGCTTACCATGCGCGCGAGAGTGTTAGTTGGATTGATTGGTTTGCTGTTATTAGGGATGGTGGTGCTTCCCGCTGCCTGGGTATATGCCCAAACAAGCGGGACCATCCAGGCCTGCGNCAGCGGCACCAAGCTGACGAAGATCGGTACTGATCTGACTTGCTCGTCCAGAGAGCGGCTATTGAAGTGGAATGTGCAGGGCGAGCCCGGACCGGCGGGGCCACAGGGACCACAGGGCGAGCCCGGGCCGGCGGGGCTGCAGGGGTTACAAGGTGAACCGGGACTCGCGGGGCCGCAAGGGCCACAAGGGCCTCAGGGACTACAAGGCGCTATAGGTCCGGNCGGAGGACAAGGCGAGCCCGGACCGGCGGGGCCGCAAGGCCCACAGGGTCCACAAGGACCGCAGGGACTTCCTGGGGTCTTAGGCTTCTACAACGTTATAAACCAATCAAACTTAATTATTGCTGCAAACGCCTTGAACTCAGCGCTTTGTGAAGAGGGCGATAGTGTCGTTGGCGGAGGCTTCAGCTTCACGAGTGGATCAGCCCTGGATGGTGTCAAGGTCACAACCAGCGCTCCATTCTTGGACGGGGATCGCTGGAGTTGGGTAGTGGGAACTCAAAAGGACAACGATGATATACCGGTAACATTGTACGTATACGCCGTCTGCGCGGATATCCCTTAGCCACGAGGTCTTAACATACGAGCGCATGGCACAAGATTCTTTTCTAGCGGACTCGAAACTCAGGAAAGTTGTGCTACTCGCTTACTGCCAGTGATGAGTCTATTGTTCAACGCAGCGCAAAACGACAAAGGAGGTCATCATGCGCACAAAAATCGTAGTTATTTTGATGGCGGTATTGGTGCTGGCGTCGCTGGCCNTGGGCTATGCGCGGGCCAACCCCGGCGCGTTTGACCCGACATGGGGCGACGAGGGCATCGTCCTCACCGATTTTGACGGATTGGACGACAATGCCACCACACAGGTTCTCATGCCCGACGGCAAACTGGTTGTGGTCGGCTGGGTGAATATCTATCCGGGCGATTTCGGCGTGGTTCGCTATCTGCCCGACGGCCGTCTCGATCCAGGCTTTGGCGACGGCGGCCGCGTCGTGACCACGTTCACCGATGACCCTGAACTTGTAGACGCCTCGTATTCGGTCAATGCCCGGCCAAACGGCGGACTGCATGTCTTCGGCGAAACCTGCGACGCCAACTATGAGATTTGTGACTTCGCCATGGCCGCCTATCTGGCCGACGGCTCGCTGGATGAGTCATTCGGCGACGGCGGGCTGGTGACCACGCCGGTCGAGGACGCGCTAACCGTCTTTTCCTGGCCGACGCGGAACATCCTGCAATCGGACGGCAAGGTCGTGGCCGGCGGGATCGCGCTCAATGAAATGGGTGAAGATCTGACCGTCGATATCGTGCTCATCCGCTACAATCCCGACGGCTCGCTGGACGAAGATTTCGGCGATGGCGGCATTGGCATTTACGATTTCGACGGCCAATCCCACTTCCCCCAGGACATCGTGGCCTTGCCGGGGGATCAGATCATGATCGTCGGTGGCGTTACCAGTCAATTCGAAGGTTTTAGTTATATGTCGGAAGAAGGGTTTATGGCTCGAATCAATAGCGACGGCTCGGTAGATTCCGGCTTTGGCGACGACGGCATCCTCACGTGGGGTTACGATGGCCTGCTGACCGGATTTGACCGCGCGTTGGTGACGGCCGACGATGAAATCTACCTGATCGGGGGCGTGAGTAATCCGTTGCTCAGCGGCGCCTGTTTCCTCCAGCATCTGGATCTTGACGGCAAAGTCGATACGACCTTCGGCGATGACGGTTGGGTCCTCATTGACACCGCTCACAATGACAACTGTTATGACGGCGCACTGATGGCCGACGGCCGGATCGCCTTCGCCGGGTGGGCCTCGCCGTTCGAAGATGAAACACGCGTGGCCACAGCTTCCGCCCAATCCCGCAAGGGGATATCCGCGCGTGGGCCCGGCCTCGCCAGAAGTTCCCGGGCCGCTAATCAGGTCGAGTTCTACGACAACATCGTTGGAGTCTACCATCCTGACGGCACGCCGGATACGACTTTCGGCCCCGACGGGCTGGTGCAGTTCACCCTGACGTCAGGGGTGAGCGCGATGTATAACATCTCCGCCCAACGGGACGGGAGATTGCTCACCGTAGGCAATGTGCTGATTGGCGAGCAGGTCGACTTCGCTGTCGTCCGTCTTCCAGGCGGCCAACAGACGTCACAGGTATTCATGCCGATGGTGCAGGGTGGGCCTGCTGCCGGCGACTAGGCTCAGCCGCAATTCGAGCAATCCACCGTTTTGCCATAGCCGTGGGGTGGGCGTTTGAGACGCTCACCCTACCTTTTCGCCCCTCGTCATCCACCGATAATTCTTCCTTCCCGGCCGCGGGTGATATGATCGGCCGCATGCTCGCGAAAGTGCTCAGTGCGGCCATTGTCGGATTAGACGCGGAACTGGTCAACGTCGAGGTCGATATCGTCAAGGGGCAGCCTTTCTTCGCCCGGGTGGGCCTGCCGGTCGCGGTCGTGCGCGAGAGCCGCAACCGGGTCTATGTTCCAGTCAGACCTCAGATGCCGGCGACCACGCCTAAACCGCTGAGGTCTTTTTCATTCCATACATTTCGATACGCGCCAAACTCCCCCGTTACTTTTATCCTGATATCGTCACTGATCTGGATAGGGACGAGCCCCAGGTCCACCCT
>JAACJX010000512.1 GCA_014237545.1 Ardenticatenia bacterium
TTGACAGCCCATTTGCCTATCGCTCAGGCGAATTGTATTGCGAGCAGGTCCCATTGGCGGCAATCGCCGCCGCGGTAGACACGCCGGTGTATGTCTACAGTCGGGCGGAGATTCTCACCCGAGCCCACGCCATGCGCGAGATGGCCGAGCGACAGACAGGCGACAAAGTCCTTGTCTGTTA
Organism: Ardenticatenia bacterium; assembly: GCA_014237545.1. GTDB lineage: Bacteria > Chloroflexota > Anaerolineae > Promineifilales > Promineifilaceae > Promineifilum. The sequence goes on from JAACJX010000512.1 coordinate 182, forward strand.
CGCGGTGAAGGCCAACGGCAACCCGGCCATCATGCGGTTGTTGCGCGAGGCGGGGTTAGGTGCCGACGTCACCAGCGGCGGGGAGTTGTTCCTGGCGCGCCATGCCGGCATCGAGCCGGAGAAGATCATTTTCTCCGGCGTCGGCAAGAAGCCGGCCGAGATTGCCGAGGCCCTGTCGGCCGGCATTCGGGCCATTCACGTTGAGTCGGAGATGGAGCTGGCGGCGGTGGCGACTGAATCCGAGCGGCTGGCGTTGGTGGCTCCTATCGGCGTGCGCGTCAACCCCAACATCAGCGCCGAGACCCATCCCTACATCAGCACCGGATTACATGGGCACAAGTTTGGCGTGCCGCGCGAACGAGCGATCGCAATACTGCGCGCGGCCGCTAACCATCGAAATTTGCGCCCGGTTGGCCTGGCAGCCCACATCGGATCGCAGATTACGGACCTCGATCCATTTGACCAGGCGGTCAAGTTCCTGGTCGATTTGGCGAATGAGATGAGGACGGCGGGCATCCAGCTTGAGTACATAGACGCCGGCGGCGGGCTGGGTATCGATTATCTGGAAAGCGCGCCCGAGGCCGTTGATTGGGTCTCGCGGATTGGCCGGCGCGTGTCCGATGCCGGTTTCGGGCTGGTGCTGGAACCGGGCCGATCCATTGTTGGACGGGCGGGCGCTCTACTTACCAAAGTTGTATATACAAAAGAGCAGGGGAGCAAGCAGTTCGTCATCACCGATGCCGGGATGACTGATCTGATCCGGCCGACGCTGTACCAGGCCTATCACCCCATCTTACAGATCCGTGAATCGGATCGCGCTCTGGAGACTGTCGATGTCGTTGGCCCTATCTGCGAGACGAGCGACTTCCTGGCCCGTGANCGCGNCCTGCCGGCCATTGAGNAGGGNGAGCTGCTGGCGGTACTGCACGCCGGCGCNTATGGCTTCGCCATGAGTTCCAANTATAACGGTCACTTGCGGCCGGCCGAGGTGCTGGTGGAGTGGAATACGTTCCGGGTGATACGCCAGCGGCAAGGGTACGAGGCGTTACTGGCCGGAACGGAGTAATNGCCCTGGCATTCAGCCCGCTCGTACGGGATTAGGGCGACATGGCATATAAACCCTCCCCCCTAAACCNTGGCACAAGGCCGGGACTTAGGGGGGCGTTCATGCGACAAACCCTTATGGCAAGCAGGCTTCGTAAAGATACGACCAGGTATAGATGCCCGAGTCGTGGCCGTCGTTCCAGACGAATTGAATGGCATAGCTGCCCACGGCGTTNACCGCGTCGAGATTCAACGCCTCATTGACCGACTTTTCCAGCAGCAATTTATCGGCCGGGCGACCCATATGGTCATGGCCGCCCTGGCACTGAACACACGGGCATACAGCCCGCAGACCGGCGAAGGAGTAGGCACACTCGCGGCCGTCACTCCATTTGATAATCAGCACGCGCTTCTCGCGGTCGGCTGTCACATTGACAGGTCTAATCTTGTTTTCCATAGCCTATACTTCCAGCGATTCCAGCCGCTCCCTGATCTCGCGCTGACCAGCTTGCAGAACCGTCAATTTTTCGCGCTCCTTATCAACCACAGCGGCCGGCGCCTTTTNCGCGAACGGNCCGTNNAGNAGGNTCGTNAGCCGNTCAATCTGTTGGGTCAATTCGGCGTCTTCTTTTTCCAGTCGCGCCCGTTCGGCCGAAAGGTCNACCATTCCGGCCAAAGGCAAGTAGCAAGTCANCGGTCCCAGGGCCANNGTNAACGCTTGCGCGGGCGGGCTGGCCNCGGCCGCGATGGTCAGCGCGTCGCCNTCCAGCCGCGCCAANGCTGACAGGATCGNCCGCTGTGATTCCAGCANGGCCAGCTTGTCGCCGGCGGCAATGACNGCCGGGATNAAACGGCCAGGTTCCACGCCTTGCTCGGCCCGNGCGTTTNGTATCCGCCGGATCAGCTCGCGCATCAGTTCAAAATCGGCCGAAGCCGCCGGTTCGTTTAAGACCGGGCGAGGCCAATCTGCGATGATCAACGCCTCTGCCCAACCCTCCGACGGCTGGATGTTCAACCCCGATTCGAGCGCGGCCGCGCGTAATTGCTGCCATGTCTCTTCGGTGACAAACGGGATAAACGGATGGAGCAAGCGCAAGGTGTGGTCGAGCACCGTGCTCAGAACGTGGAGCGTCGTCCACGCGCTCGTTCCGCCGGCATTGANCTGGATTTTGGCGACCTCGATGTACCAGTCGGCGAAATCGCTCCACATAAAATCGTATATCTGTCGTCCCGCTTCGCCGAACAGGTAGTTATCCATGAGGCGGTCAGCGGTTGTGATTACCGCGCCCAACCGCGACAAGATCCAGCGGTCGGCCGTGGTGAAGGAAGCCGTCAGGTCGACCGGACGATCATCCGCTTTCGCTCGGTCAAAGCTGCGGATGACAAAACGGGCCACGTTCCACAATTTATTGGCGAAGTTGCGATTGCTCTCCACGCGGTCGAGCGACAGATTGAGATCNGCGCCTGGCGAGCCGCCGGTCAGGAGCGTGAAGCGCAACGCGTCGGCGCCGTACTCCTGGATGATATCGAGCGGATCGGTGACGTTGCCGAACGATTTGCTCATCTTGCGGCCGTCGCCGTCGCGCACCAGGCCGTGCAGGTAAACCGTGTGGAATGGGATGTCATTGGTGAAAAGCGTCGCCGCCATCACCATTCGGGCCACCCAGAAGAACAGGATATCGTAGCCGGTCTCCATCACATCAGTGGGATAGAAGCGGGCCAGGTCCGGCGTTTGCTCCGGCCAACCGAGTGTGGAGAACGGCCACAACCCGCTGCTGAACCAGGTGTCGAGCACGTCGGGATCCTGGATGATGTCGGGATGGCCGCAGCGTTCGCAAGCGCTGGGATCGGTTGTTGCGACGGTCTGGTGGCCGCAAGCAGCGCAGGTCCAAACCGGGATGCGATGGCCCCACCACAGCTGGCGACTGATGCACCAGGGACGGATGTTGGTCAGCCAGTTATCCCAAATCTTGACGAAGTGCTCGGGCACGATGGTGATGCGACCCTGATGGACTGCCTCCAGAGCCATTTTGGCCATCGGTTCGGTATTCACAAACCACTGCTTGCTNATCATNGGCTCGACGATCTCACCGCCACGCTGGCTGCGGGGCACATTCAAAGTGTATGGCTCGGTCTTGATAACGAGGCCTTCGGCTTCCATGTCACTCCACAGCCGCTTGCGCGCCTCGAACCGGTCCAGTCCGGCGTAGGGTCCAGCGGCGGCCGACAGGGTCGCATCCTTGTTCATCACTGAGATCGTCTCCAGCTTGTGGCGGCGGCCGATCTCGAAGTCATTGGGGTCGTGACCAGGGGTGATCTTCAACGCGCCCGTGCCAAAGGCCATCTCCACGTAGTCATCGGCAATGATCGGTATTTCGCGGTTCAGGATCGGCACGAGGGCCGTGCGGCCGATGTANTCCGCGAAGCGGATATCATCGGGGTGGACGGCCACGGCCGTATCGCCCAGGATGGTCTCCGGGCGCGTGGTGGCCACGGGCAGGAAGCCGCCACCCAGGATGGGGTATTTAAAGTAATAGAGCAACCCTTCTTCTTCGGCGTATTCCACTTCCAGGTCCGACACAGCCGTTTGCAGGCCCGGCGACCAGTTGACTAGGTACTCATCCTGGTAGATGAGGCCCATGCGATAGAGGCGCACAAATGCCTCGCGCACGGCAGCCGAAAGCCCCTCATCCAGGGTAAAGCGTTCGCGATCCCAGTCGCAAGACGCGCCCAGCCGGCGCAATTGCCGGGTGATGTGGTCGCCGTATTTCTCTTTCCAAGCCCATGTGCGGCGCAAGAACTCCTCACGACCAATTTCCTGGCGTGTCGTCCCTTCCGAACGCAGCAACTTCTCGACCTGCAGTTGTGTGGCGATGCCGGCGTGGTCGACGCCGGGAACCCAGAGAGCTGCCCGGCCTTGCATGCGCGCCCGGCGGATCATCAAATCCTCCAGGCCAACGAACATGACGTGGCCCATGTGCAACTCGCCGGTCACGTTAGGGGGTGGAATAGAAATGACAAATGGCTGGGCATCGGCCGGCCGGGCCTCGGGCTTGAACCAGCCGCTTTCCTCCCACCACTGGTAGAGCCGTTCCTCTGTGCCATGAAAATCATAGGCCTTGGGCATCTCTGTCATGGATAAACCTCTCGAATCTCTGGGCCGGATGATCCGGTATCCCATTAAAATAAAAACGCTCTCGTCCAATCAAGGACGAGAGCGAATTGCTCACGCGGTACCACCTTGCTTCCGGTCCCAAAGGACCGGCGCTCATTGCGGCGCTAACGGGCCGACCCGCCTTCGCTTACTCGATTTCGGCGAAAGAACTCCCGGGCGACTTCGGCGCTTCGATTGCCGTGGAGACTCTCAGCCTGTGATCTCCACTCTCTTGAAGTTCGAGGGGCGCTTACTACTCCCGCTCAAAGTCGTTGAATGTTTAACTTATCCGTCCAGTATACCAGTGGCGCGGCCNTTCGTCAATCTGNCTCTACCGCTCCAGGATGACNATCTCGCNGANCGTGTCGCCCGGTTCGGTGGCAGTCTCCGGCTCGCGCAGAGATATGCCGCTGAGCACGTCATCCCCTTCCACCAACTCGCCAAANATGGTGTGAGCCCCGTCGAGATGGGGAGTAGGCACGAAGGTGATGAAGAACTGGCTGCCGTTGGTATTGGGGCCGGCGTTGGCCATGGCCAACAGGCCGCGACGATCGAAGCTGAGGCCGTTATCGGTCTCGTCCTCGAACGCGTAGCCTGGTCCGCCTGTCCCNGTGCCGGTGGGGTCGCCGCCCTGGGCCATAAAGTCGGCCAGAACGCGGTGGAAGGTTGTGCCGTCATAGAAGCCCTGGTTGGCCAAATAGACAAAATTGTTGACGGTGACCGGCGATTCATCGTCAAACAAGTCTATCGTCATCTCGCCGCCATTTTCCATGCGGATGACCGCCTGGTAATCTTTGCTGGTATCGAGGGTCATCTCCGGCGGGGCGTTGTAAAAATCAGTCCGCTCGATAGGGTCAATGGTTGCCAGCGGCCGATCGCCGGTCATTTCCGCAGCCGCCGTTTCGGTGGCATCGCCGTCGCGATCCCACAGTAGAAACAGCGCCAACANGGCGACCAGGCCAACGACCACGCCGCCGATGAGCAGGTTGCGTTGCTTCGCCTTCTGGCGGCGCAATTCCTCCTGTTTGCGGCGCTCGGAAACGGACGGTGTTCGGTTCGGGTTTTTAGACATTCGCGACTAACTCCTCTTTATTGCCTATTTATTCAATTGCTAAGGTCTCTGACTAAGGGGCAGGAAGGTCTTAATCGGTTCCGGATACTCCGCCTGGGCGACTATCTCCGGCGGGCTCTTGCTGTCCTGCCAGATTTCGGCCAAGGTGGCCCCGTCGTCGCCGCCCAACTCCTCGAGGAAATCGATGTATTCTTTGGAGGCCAGTTGGTAATACAATGTTACGACCACGCGCTCTGTGGCGGCCGGGAGCGTGTACTGGCTGTCATCCCAGTATTGGCCGTCCGCGTATATCGCGCCGACGGGTCTCATGCCCGGCCGGTCGTAGGCGGCCACGGTGTAGCCGCGCGGCGGGATGCGGTTATCCTTGTAGGTCGCGTTGTTGAGCGCGAAGTGGAAAGTGGGACCGGGGTCGAGGCCGACCAGCGCCGCCATCTCCGGCGTCAGCCCTTGCTTCACCTCGTAAACCTTGATGGCCGCATCCTCCACCAGCACACCGGTCGCCGGGTTGTAGGCCCCCGACTCATAGATGAGTTTATCCGCGGCGTCGTAAGCTCTCAGGTTGATCCACATGCGCCGGCCTTCGGGGTAGCCGGTCGGCAATTTGTGGCCGGTCTCGTTGATGACCCGGACGGTGGCGGTCTTCTGGTTGCCGCTCTNCGCGATGTCCAGNTCGAGCGTAGCCGCCCGGCGCAACATGCTTTGCGCTTCCAACGCCGTCTGATCAAGCGCTGACGCGTCCATCGCGCTGTTCAGCCGCCAGCGGGGGTCCTGAATGATCTTGGGCACCCACGAGTTGCCCCCCACGAAGATGTGCGCCGGCAGGCAACCGTTGTNGTCGCAGTCGCGGTAGGTGGGATTGAAGGTCGTTTCCGCGGCGACGCCGACCTGACGCACCATGTGACAGTCCTGGCAGGACTCAACGACCCAGCCTGGCTTTGCCCCGGCGAATTGAGGGGCGAATACGCCGCCCTTGGCATACTGGCTATTGAGCCATTCATCAAACGTGCGCTCAACTGGAAAGAGATCGTCTCGCTCGAATGATACCGCGGCCGCATCCATCTCGTTGGGCCAGTATTGCGGATCGCCGCCGCCCGGCGGGTTTTCGTTCCAGCTCAGAAGCGGGTTGTCCACGTTGTGACAACTGCCGCAAAGGCGCGAGGCAGCCAACGGATCATCCTGCCCCTGGAAGCGGGCTTGCTTGGCTACGTGATAGTTGAACGTGTCCGGCAGCACGAANGGCCCGCGGCGATTGTCTTGCGGATCCAGGATGAGCATGGCCGTGGCGACATGGTCGGTCGGNGGTGGGTTGGTCAACTGGGCTCGAATTTGCACGTCCAGTTGAGCCACCTGGTCGTTGGCCCCCGGCACGGGATCGACCATGCGGTGGCAAACGGTGCAGGCCNCGCCGGCATTGATATCCATCATCGTCAGATTGTCGCCATCCAGCGCGGCCGTGCGGTCTTCGTACCACGCTTTTGGCGTGTGGCAGCGTAGGCAGTATTCGCCGGCGTCGGCCGCGTCGTCCTTGGCCACGGCAAATGCCGCCCAGAAAACCGGGTCCCGACCCGCCTGGCCCATCATACTGCCGCGCCACGCCTTGAAGATTGGGTCCGTGTGGCAGCCGTCACATGTGTCTACGGTGATAGGATGTTCCAGCCCCCCCGGCTGGGTGCCCGGCAGAAAGAAATCTGTCCTGGTCGTCGGCAAGGGCAGATTATTGACTTCTCTAATTGGGGTGCCCGGCTCCTGGCTTTCGCCGGCGCGGGCGCGGCCGATACCGACGGCCAGCATCATTGCCGCCACGAAAACCAGCGAAAGCAGTNAAAGATTTATGCGCTTGCGTCTTGCGGACTTCAGCGCGCGCGGGTTATGAACCCCCTGAATTGTCTTCATGATATCTCGTGCTCCATCCATTTGCGCTCTAGCCACATGATGGCGATTGCCCCAAGAAAGGCCGCCACGATAGCGATGGCATAGGCCTCAACGATAGTGGCCTGGGTGATGAACAACGCCATCATACCCAACATGCCGCTAAATAGGTAGAGAATTAACACGGCTTCTCGCGGCGAAAATCCGAGCTGTACCAGGCGATGACTGATGTGATCCTTGCCGGCGGTATTGGGGCTGAGGCCGCGCCGCAAACGCGAGAAAACGACCATCACCATATCCAGAATCGGCAGGCCGAACAGAAAAACCGGCACCATCCAGGTGACGAAATTTGAATTATCGGGAAATCGTAGCTGGATACCCATCACCGCCAGCAGAAAGCCAAGAAAAAGCGACCCGACGTCGCCCATAAAGATTTGCGCCGGAGGGAAGTTGTAGCGCAGAAACCCAAGGCAGGCTCCCAGTAACCCGGCGGCCAGCGCGCCGACCAGGAACTGCCCATTGGCGAGGGCCAGGAGCAGAATAAAGGATGATGTGACGGCCGATATGCCCGCGCTAAGACCGTCCATATTGTCCAAAAAGTTGATGGCGTTGGTGATTCCCAGTAGCCACAGGAGGGTGATCAGATAATTGACCGCCTCGGGCACTGGCAGGCGGACGCGGATGCCGAAGTAAGCCAGGATGAGGAAGCCAAGGAATTGTCCGCCTAACTTTACCCAGGCCGGCAAGGGGCGATAGTCGTCGATTAGTCCTGTGAGGGCGACGACCGTCGTGGCCAGGAGCACGCCTATGACAGTAGGCTGGGGATTGCCGCGATAGATGATCAGCACGCCGAGGATCGCGCCGGCGAAAATGGCCGCGCCGCCTAGCAAGGGGGTTGGCGTGCGATGCGCTTTACGCTGTGACGGCGTATCGACGAAACTCATGGCGATAGCGGCGCGCCGAACCCATGGCAGGCTGCCGAGCGTGATCGTCAGGGCAATGAGGAAAACGGCCAGGAAAGCGCGCATGGACGGGAGCTACTCGTGATAGGAAGCGCGAACAGGGGCAGTGAGAAAAGCCATGTCAACCGTCGCCGAGGCCGGCCAGAAATGCCTCGATTTGGGCTGCCGTCTCCGCGCCCGCCGACTCAAGCGCTCTCTCCGCCAGCGTCCGGGCCTCCTCCAGATCACCCAGGCCGGCGGCGATTTGCGCGCCNATGAAATCAATCTCCGCTGTCGGGAAGATGGTCGGGTCATTTTGCTCGCGGGCATTCTCCACGGCCGCGGCCGCCTGCTCGAATTCACCCAGTTGCCGGTAGATTTCGGCCAGTTGGACCCAGGCGCGAATGTTGTTGGGCGAGATCTCCAGCGCGTCCTGCAGGGCGCCGGCGGCCGCGCGATAGAGGGTGTCCCGCTCGTCATCCGGCCGGCCGCTGCTGCACAGGATGTAGGCATCGGCGCGAGCTAACTGGGTCTGGGCATAGAAAGGATCGATCGACGCGCCTTCGTCGTACAGGGCCAGGGCGCGGTCGCAATCCCCGCGCAGTTCGAGGATGAGACGGGCCAACTCGTTGCGAATGACGGAATTCTGGGGGCTTAGCGTCAGGGCTTCTTCATAGTATCGTTCGGCCAGGTCGAGCCGTTCGGCTTTCTCGGCATCGCTCTCGACTGCCGCGTACCAGCGCGTGTTCAGGCGAGCCAGATTCGCGGTGTGGTCGGTATTGAGCGGGTTCATTTCTTGCGCCCGCAACAGCAGCAGTTCGGCCGCGGCAAGCAAATCGGCCTGGTCGGCCTGATCGTCAGTAATGGCGGCCCGCTCCAGGTAGGCCCGCCCCAGGAACAGGTANTAGAAATCTTCCGTGGGTATGCGCTCAATCGCCGTTGTGTAAATCGCGATNGCTGTGTCCCAAAGCTCGCGGCGGGTTTCGGGCGTCACCTGGGTCGACCGCGTCGCCTGATCGTCGTACGGCCTGGCCCGTTTATAAATCATGTCGGCCTGAACCGGGCGCACGTTGGTCTGGAAGATAATAAAGAATGATGCGACAAAGGCCAGCAGCAAGACTCCATAGGCCAACGCGGAGGACGCGCCACTGGCCGGTCGCCGGCTGCTTGTCTGGCTCTCCCAACTGAGGACAAACGCCAGCAACAAGAGCATGATAAAGACGAAGGCAAAAAAGAAGGTGATCAGGCCGGCAGCCTGCGATGCCTCCAGCGCCCGCAACGCGGCCGNGGAGCCTGGTGATTCGCCTCCCTGATAGAANAGCATCGATTTATAGTTGACCGCGTGGGCGTAGATGAAGGCAAACCCGCCCAGGAGCGAGGCCAAAATAACACCCGTCATTGGCAGCAGTGAGTGTCGCCACTGCTGGTCCCAAAGCATCCAGAGGACCACCCCGCCACCCAGCAGCATAAGCGTCGCCGGTATCCACGCCCCAAAGAGCAGCACAGGGAAGGCGAAGACGATGAGGCCGGCGGCCGTGATGCCCCCNACCAGTCCGGCTGACGGCCTCTTGATGAGCAACAAGACCGCGGNCANGGCGCAAACCACAGCGACNATCAGGCCCAGGCTCAGACCAAGCGCGGTCGTGGCGGTGTCGGCGCGAACCATGAATCGCGCGCCTGCGCCGGCCAGAGCAAGGATGAGNAGTGCGCCGGCGGCGACCGATTCGCGGCCGGTCATTTTTCCGCGNGCGGCCANCTTGATCTCGCCCTGCTTCGTCATCTCGCTGAGAAAAACCAGCCAGCCCAACGCCCAGGACANGATGATCATCGACATGACAAAGGGCCAATCGGCGAANTTTTGGCGCGANTTCTGCAGNAATGACTGGCGGAATATCTCCCCGGCCGACAGGTCTGCCGGGCCGGTGATAACCTTGTCGGGCGGCAGGGCGTAGGTCAAAAACCCGTATCCGAGGAGGCCCAGCATGAGCACGAGCAGGAGACCGGGCACAACAAGCCGTTCCCATCCGGCGCGAACGGCCGGTTCGGCCGTGGCGGATGGCGCCCGGCGTCTCCGTTTGTCGGGTCGGACGTTGGCGGGAGCCGCAATAGCCACTTCGTCTGAGAGCGCGACTTCCTGGCGCAGCCAGTAACCGAGGGCGAATATGAGGGCGACGTAGGCGAAGAAATAGAGGCGGGTGGCCGATATGGCGATGCCGAAATGGATCTCCACGTAATGGGCCAAGACCGCGGCCACCAGAGCGTTCATCAGCAGTCGGTCGGCGGCGAAGGGCCGCGACGCGTCCGGCNGCCGATTCGATTGCTCGTCGCTCTTTCGCCCAAACAAGGCGTAGTAGATCAGGTACAGNATNACGCCGACGATGACGCCGGTAGGAACGGCTACCCCCAGATAGACAGGGTCGGCGAGCGTGACGGTGATGACGGTAGCCAACAGCGCTCCGGCAATCCATAGGCCAATGAGCATGGTCGTATCGCGACGCGAGCGAACAACTTCCAGATAGCGGAAAGCGAAAAGGACAACGGCCACGTACAGCGCCTGCCACGCCAAAAATCCAGCGAGACCGGTGA
>JAACJX010000076.1 GCA_014237545.1 Ardenticatenia bacterium
CAACTGGTGGCAATACATCGTCGATCCCAATACGGTGGATTAACTTCGGGGAGGAACCGAGATGAAACTATCGCTCACGTCCGTTCTGATCATTGTCATCCTCGCCCTGGGCATCCTCCTCTTCTTCCTGCTGGCCAACGATGCCATCTCGCCGGGCGCGGAGCCGGCCGTGCCGACCGCCGGGCCGACGCTGGAGTCGCCCACAGAGGAAGGCGAGACCGTGCAATGCCCGGTGGCGACGCCGGAGTTCTTCTATGTGGAGCCGGTTACCTCGCCGACGGATGAACTGAGCCAGATCATCACCGTTGACCTGGGCAACGGCGAGACAATTACCATCACCACTGAGTCGGGTACCTTCACCGCGCCGTTCGATGAATTCCCCAAGGAGATCGAGATCAAACTCCTGCCCGACACGACTCACAACCTGACCGTCGAAGGGCGCGTGCGCGAGGTGACGCAGGGGGAGTGCGTCTACGGCGGCTACACGCTGTCGACCACGCGCGACCGGTATGGCGACCCGCTGGTGATCGAGCAGCGGCAGCCCTGAGCGGCCGGCGAACCGGCCCGGCTGTGTTCCTCGCAACAATGAGTAAACCGGCCCTTTCCTATTGACATATCATCATAATAATAGTACTATTTGCACACGTATCTGGGCTATAGGGGCGGCAATATAGCCGATACAAACCTGCCCCCCCCCTTTTTGCCGACGCCGCACTCCCCTCGAGCGAGGCGTCTTTTTATTCCCGGCCCTCTTGTTTTGGAGGGGCTTTAATAGCGTTTAGACGCGGACTTTGTCAGGCGCGCGCTAGCTCGGCGCGGCGCCATGGAGGATATGGAGAGCAGGACCCACCGTAGATCCAACTCACTGAAACGTGTCCTTAGGGGGAGATCTGTGCCGGAAAGGAATGCCGGCGTGGAAGCAAATGTAGCCTATCCGGCCTCAGTCGAGGCGCTTATCTAAATCTTGTGGAGGATTTTGATGTCCAAGAAATCTATCTGGTTGACCGTCGGCACTGTGTTGTTGCTGGCGATGGTGATGGTGTTGCCGGTATTGGCCGACAACCATACAGTCCCGCTTAACTCAGCCCACGTCGGCGCGACCAACCCTGGCTTTGGCGTGGGCTCTTGCCCGACGCCGCCGGCCGGCCAGGAAGGCTGGTATGGCTGGCATTTCATCATGCCCGGCAACAATAACTTCACCTCTCTGACGGTGGAGTTCCAGAACGCGGGGGTCAAATCGGCCAACCCGTTCCCGGGCAGCGTTTTCGTGGCTTCGCCTGACAACAGCCACGCCTACATTTGGACGCCCACACCCGACACGCTTCTAGCCGGCACAGCCACGTCCGACGGCGAGAATGGATTCTTCAACCTCAGCCACGTCTGCCCGGGCGATCCCGATGTAGAGCACCTGACCGTTAGCAAGACTGTCAACACCGCCTACACGCGCGAGTACTTCTGGGACATCGCCAAGGAAGTGGAGACCGAGAACGGCTATACCCACGACGGCTCCCCCAAGGTCTGGCTCTATACCGACGGCCGCGGCGACGAAACCGCGACATGGACCGTTGACGTCACCTATGAAGGCTACGAGGACAGCGCCTGGAACGTCTCCGGCGACATCACCATCGAGAACGACGGTGACCTGGATGCAGTCATCACATCGGTTGAGGACGTCCTGGCCGGCAACGCGATTGCCGTCGATTGCGGCGTGACCTTCCCCTACGGCTTGGCCGTGGGTGAGATTCTGACCTGCACCTACGACGAGGACGGTTACGTTGAGGGTAATAACGTGGCGACGGTCGCCACCGAGCGCGACACCTATGGTGATACCGAGTCCATCGTCTGGGGCGACCCGACGACGGAGATCAACAAGACGGTCAATGTCAAGGACATCAGCGACCTGTTCGGCGAAGTGGCCCTCGGTTCCGTCACCGCGCCCAATGGCGCCACCTTCACCTACGACAAGCACTTCTCCTGGGCCGACTACGGCGCCGACGGCTGCGGCGACTTCGTCTATGACAACACGGCCACGATCGTTCAGACCGGCCAGTCAGCCAGCGCCACGCTGAAGGTCAACGTGCAGTGCTACATCTACGAAACGGCCTTCGGTCTGGGCCCGGACGGGCGCTGCTTCCTCCAGGATGGCTTCAGCCGCTGGGGCTGGACCAACCCACTGGGAGCTGAGGAGACGATCGTATTGGACCTGTGGGCCGGCGCGGGGCAGTGCGACACCAGCAAGGGCACGCACGTCGGCACGGTGACCGTGACGGCAAGCGGCGGTAACGTNACCTTCGAATACGACATATTCNACGGTTTCCTGCTCGATGAGACTCATTCCTATGCCGGTTCGACTGAGTACCCGCAGGTCAAGCAGGGCAAGAAAACTGTTTCGACCGTCGCCCCGGGCCAGTACTACATCCAATCTCCGTTCACCGGCGGCTGGGCCATCGCCCACGCCGTGGTCGGCATCCCCGATCCGAACTTCGGCCCGTAGTGCGCTATTGAGCTGACCGGCCGTCGAGGCCGAACGCGAATTCCGGCCCCCTCTCTCCTTGTGAGAGAGGGGGCTTTTTGTTGGCGTGAATGGGCCTTTGTAATAACGGGCAGAATAGTCTGTTGGCCTATGGCATGAGCCCAGCCCATTGCTCAATAGTTGCCGCGTTCTAATGCTTCCGCCTCGCTATCGTCGCCGAGCGCCTGGGCGTGTCGGATGGCCCGCAACAGTCCTACGGCATGTTGTTGCGCCGCCTGCGGTAGAGTTAATCGGTTGCCCTCTAAAAGGGGGTTCGTGTAGNGCAAAGGCGGCGGGATGAAAGTCCCGCCGCCTTTTTTCCAGCCAGGGCCCTCGCTACCACTCCGTCAACTTCCAGATCTCCGGCTGCCAGTCGCCNGCCTCCATGCCGATCTCGGCGTAGATGGCGACGGCCTGCTTCAGGCTGGCCATGGATCCCTCTTCGTCGCCGGCGCGGTGCAGCAGGTCGGCCCGGTGATTGTAGAGCGCGGCCTCCCGGTGGCGGTCGCCTTCCCGCGTGCAGAGGACGATGGCCTCCTCCCGCCGGGCCAGCGCGGCGTCGTGTTGGCCCTCTGACTCCAGCAGCCGCGCCATGTTGTTCAGCGCGGCCACGCGCACCGGCGTGATGCCGGCCGCCTCGGCCAGAGCCAGGCTACGAGTGAGGTGCGCCCGCGCCGCGGCCGTGTCCCCTTCCTGGCGGGCGAGGATCCCCAGTGTGTTGTGGGCGTGGGCCTGGGCTATGGCGTCGCCGGCGCGTTCGGCCTGGGCCAGCGCCTGTTCCGCGAGCGAGCGCGAGGTATCAAACTGGCCCGCCTGATAGGCGACGCGGCTCCGGTCGACGCTGAGCTGCGTCTGTTCGCGCTCCTGGCCGGCGGCCAGGTAATGCGCCAGGGCGGCGCAGTAGTGGCTCTCGGCCAGCTCGCGGTTGCCGCGCCGCTCGTAAACGTGACCGAGCTTGTGCTCCAGCCGCCCCAGCGCGTCGCCGGTTGCCTGGGCTGCGGCCGATTCATAAGACTGGAGCGCCTGCTGGTATTGGCCCAATAGCGTGTGCAGATCGCCGATGGCTTCGTGAAGGCCGGTCGCGTCAGGGTGGCCCAGGGCGAGAGCCGTCCGGAAATGGTCCAGCGCTTCGCGGTTGGCAAACAGGCTGCGGGCGTGGCGGCCGGCGCGATTGTAGTAGTCGGCCGCCAGGTCGTCCTGGCCGCCCAGGTGGAAGTGCCCGGCGATGAGCGGCGTGAGGGCTTCTCCCTGGGGGCCGCGGGCGCGGGGCAGGAGGGCCGCCGCCACGCGGCGATGCAGAAGCCGCCGCCGGGCGAGGTTGACCCCTTCATAGACCAGAGAGCGCAGTTGCGAATGGGTGAAGTCGTATTGCAACTCGCCCATCGGCTTCCCGGCCGCCTCGGGCTGGGGCCCCTCTCCGCTGACTTCGCGGATCAGGCCGGCTGCCAGGAGGCGCTCCAGCCCGGCTACGACCTCTTCTTCGCTGCGGCCGCTCGCCTCAAGCAGCGTGGCGTAATCGAAAGAGCGGCCAATAACCGCCGCCGTTTGCAATATCTGCAGGCCGGCCTCATCAACGGCCAACAGGCGGGCGGCCAGCAGGTCGCGCACCGATTGCGGCATCGCCCAGCTGTCGGGCGCTTCGCTGAGGGCGGCCAGGTACTCGACGACGAAATAGGGCAGCCCCTCGGTCTCGCGATAGAGGCGGTCGGTGATGTCCGTTGCCTGCGGCCGCAGACGATCGTGATTCATGACCATCTGGAGAACGTCCGATGGCCGCCATCGTGGCAGCCGGATGAGCCGGCCGGTTCCGCCGCGCTGGGCTTCGGACAGCAGGCGATGGAGGCGGCCGGCGGCCAGACCACCCGCTTCGGCCCAGCTCAGAATGAGCAGGATCGGCAGGTCGGTCAACCGGCGGCCGAGATAAGCCAGCAGATCGAGCGACGCTTCGTCAGCCCAATGAGCGTCATCCACAAAGAAGATGCCGGGCGTGCTGCCGCTGAGCAGGCGGCAAAATACCTCGCTGACGCCGTTGAAAAAGCGGGTTTGGGCTCCCGGAGCAGGCGACTCGGCCGCGGGGATAGGTTCCGGTAGAAATGAGCCCCACTCCGGCACGAGCCGCACGGCCTCGGACAGCCAGTGTGAAGGAATGGCGGCAAGACGCTGCTCGGCGTCCGGATGGCGGCTGAGGGCGCGCAGGGCGGCGGTGATGGGCGCGTATGCCAGGCTGGTCTCGCCTTCATAGCAATTAGCGGCGACCGTGATCGTGCCCTGAGTGGCGGCGCGCACCAGAAAGTTGTGGATCAGATGAGTTTTGCCGATGCCTGCTTCCCCGACGACGGCCGCCAGCCTGCCCATCCCCTGGACGCCGGCGTAAAGGTCGAGCAGGTCGTCCCAGGCCGACTCGCGGCCGATGAGCGGCAGTGGCTCCTGCCTGTCGTCCTTATAGCCGGTGACGGCATCTGTGGCGAGCTTGTGACGGATCACCGCGGCCGGCGGTTCGAGCGAGCCTTCCTGGATCGCCTCATAGAGGGCGGTTGTCTCCGGCAGCGGCCCGACGCCCAGCTCCTCATCCAGAATGTGGACCGCCTCGCGATACTGGCGCAGGGCAGCTTCCCTCGCGCCGTTCCAGGCATAGAGCTTCATCAGCCAGCGGTGGGCTTCCTCGCGCAGCGGGTCGGCGGCCAGCCAGCGTCGGGCGAACTCCAACGCGCGGTCCAAATCGCCCGCCTGGCTGTGCGTCTGGACGAGCCAGGCCAGCGCCGTCGAGTAGGCGCGTCGCAGTTGTTCCGTCATCGCCAACTGCCAGTCATCAAACGGGGCGCTGTCACGCAGAGAGAAACCGCTGAGAAAGTGGTCGTGGTATTGGGCGACGGCCGCTTCCATTTCTGGCAAGCATTCAGGACAGGCTTCCCCGGCGCGCGCGCGGGCATGGACGGCCGATGTCGTTTGCATGAAAACGGCCGCATCGCACCAGACGGAATCGGGGTTGAGCGATAGACCCTCGCGGGTGACATAGAGAGCGCCATCGCCGATGGCTGACCGGAGCGAGGAGAGTGTCCGCCGCAAGCCGGCGCGGGCGCGTTCGTCGTTCATCTCCGGCCACANCAGGGCCGCCAGCGATTCGCGGGAGTGGTACTCGCCAGTGACGGCCAAATAGGCCAGCAGGGCGATGGCCTTGCGCGTGTCCGTCTCGACAGGATAGCCGTCGCGCTCGACACGTGGAGAACCAAGCAAGTATAGCCTAAGGGTCATGGCAGCGGAATTATCATGGAATCGTCTCAAAGTTACAAGAAATCNAGGTTTCGTAACGATCGTCGTAACGATCAGCAGACGATTCGGCATTATCCTGTGGATAAATTATCAGGCAGGTAATGAAATCATGGCGAACAGAACTGGTTATGTGGAACAGCAGAAGAGANCACTTGGCGACGTGGCCGTGGATGGCTTGCTGGCCGGGATGGCGGCCGGTGTGTTGATGGGGGTTGCCGTCGTCCTGTTGGGGATATTGGATGGGGTTGGGCCGCTGGAGACGCTCGGTCGCTTTGACCCCGCCAATGACGGCTCGGCGATCGTGGGCGGGCTGCTACACCTGGCGATTTCNGGAATCTATGGNGCGANCTTTGCCATCGGCTACCGCTTGCTGGTCAGATGGGGGGCTTGGGACAGACGCTATAGCTGGGCTGTGGGGGCTGTTTTTGGGCTGGGCGTTTGGCTTGTGGCGCACATGCTCTTTTTGCCAGGTTTGAACTCCGCCCTCTCCGACATCCCGCCGTGGTCCTTTGCTTTGGCGCATCTGATATATGGGGCCGTCTTGGGCTACGTTGTAGGGCGGCAGCAGGAAAACTAAGGTTCCTTATTCGAGGAGCGCCGATTACCAGAATCCGGTAGACGCGCGTCCGCCTTCCTCGCATGATTTGCCTTCTTCTGCCGCGCAAACTCCATCACGTAACGATTAGCAGACACTCCTGTTAAATGAAACACACCATCTCGTAGAAAAAAGACATCTCGACGTCTCCTGTTCGTAACG
>JAACJX010000342.1 GCA_014237545.1 Ardenticatenia bacterium
TGGCCCGCTTCTGGAAATACCTCATCGCCGCCATCCAAACCGTTGACCCTTGCGTCGGTCAAAACCTGATGGGCATGCTCGGCCGCCCGGCTTTGCCGCCCCCCGAGACCTGGCTGCCGTCGTTGCTCAACGACCTGGAGCAGGTCAGTGGGCCGCGGACTATCGTTCTGGATGACTACCACTGCATTCACACGCGGGCTATCCATCACAGCCTGAACCACCTCATTCAACACCTGCCCCCCACCGTCACGCTCGCCATCATCAGTCGCGCCGACCCGCCGATCCCCCTGGCCCGCTTGAGGGTTCAGGATTGTTTGGCGGAAATTCGCGCCGCCGACCTATTGTTTTCGTCAGGGGAAATCGAGGCGTATCTCAACGGTACGTTGGGGCTAGACCTTACGGCCGAAGATCTCGACTTGCTGGCGCAACGAACGAAGGGCTGGCCTGCGGGTATTCAACTAGCGGCGCGTTCCCTGCTGGGCTGCGCCGACGGGATCGCCCGAAGCCACCAGATTCGCCTCTTCAGCGGCTCGAACGAGTTCATCCTGAACTACCTGCTCGAAGAGGTACTGCAACAGCAACCACCGGCAGTGCGCGATTTCCTGCTGCGAACGTCTATCCTGTCCCGCCTGACAGCTCCCCTTTGCGCGGCGGTGGCGGACCTTACTCCGGAGAAAGCGGAACAAACTCTGAGCGCGCTTTGTCACGACGATCTCTTTATAAGCCCTCTGGACGAGGCCAGACAGTGGTATCGCTACCATCCCCTGCTATCCGAGGCGCTGGCCACAAAACTACGTGATGAACACCCACAACAGTGGGAAGACGGCCACCGCCAAGCCTTGAACTGGCTTGTCGCGCATGACCAGTACGAGGCGGCCATAGGTCACGCTTTGGCTGTTCGTGAATACGACATTGCCGCGGACATCATCGAGGGCATCGGCGATGCCACCTGGTCAACAGGCGACGTGTCCTCTCCCTTGCGATGGCTGGCCGCCTTGCCGGAGGCGGCGCTAAATAACCGAGTGTCCCTGCGCCTCTTGTACGCCTGGGCGCTTGTTCTGAATAGCCGGATCGACGAGGCAGAGACGCTCTGGCGTGAAGTGGGAGAGGGATTCGACGCGAAACCGGCGGGGTATTCTCGCCCGGCGCACGGCCGTTGGGCGACCCTGGGTGGGGCCATTGCGCATGTGCGCGAACGGCCGCAGGAAGCCATTCACCTGTGCAAGCAAGCTTTAGAGCTATTGCCGNCCGAAGATANCCTCTGGCGNGCCGTCAGTCAGCTTATCTGTGGCAGCGCCTACCAGTCATTGGGGCAAGCTGCCCCAGCGGTAGCCATTTATCAGGAGATGATTGACCTTTGCGCGTCAAAAGGCATCCAATATCTCGGCTTACTGGCCCAGGCCAATTTGGTTGAGGTTCTCCACATGCAAGGCCGTCTGTATGAGGCCCAGGCACATTGCGAGCGCGTGCGGGTTGCCATTCCCGAGCCGGCCATCTACGGGGCGACGTTGGATTCCCACGCCTGCGTCTGCCTNGGTCGTCTGTACTATGAGCGCAACGATCTGGAATCGGCCGAACGGCTGGTGACTGAGGGGATCAACCGGATCTGGCCNGATGGTCAGGTGCAGCAGACGGTTGCCGGCCACCTGTTGCTGGCCAGGATTCACCAGTTGAAAGGCAAGCAAGAAGCATCGCGCCGGCAACTGGAGACCGCGCTCAACATAGCTCTGCAGACCAGGCAAGCCAATGTAGAACGCGCCGTCCGCGCGACCACTGCTCGATTGGCGCTTTTCGCGAATTCGTGGGACACGGTAAAGAGCTGGCAAGCCGGTTCCGGCGTATCGGCTAACGATTTGTCCGATTTCACACGCGAATACGAGCATCGCATCTTGTCGGAAATACTGATCGCCCAGGGAGCCTTCCAGCCGGCAGAGACGCTGCTGAGCCGCTGTCGGGCGGCGGCTGCCCGAGGCGGCCGGGGCGGAAGCGATCTGCCTCTGGCCTTGTTGCAAGCCGTCGCGCTGTTGCGGCAGAACCGACNTTTTGAAGCCGAAGCTGTCGCGCGCGGCGTGCTGTCGCTCGCCGAATCCCAAAACTACGCTCGGACAATCCTCGACATGGGCGAGCCGGTCATCGAACTACTGCGCCGGCCCAACGTTCGGAGCCACGCGCCGACCTACGTCGACCGCCTCTGCGCCTTTTTTGACCAGGAAAATGAGAGAACACACGTCGCTAAGCCCCTCAAATCAACCAACGGCCACCAAAGCTTGCCNTTGTCGGCCGAGGGTCAGATGGTAGAGATCGACGCGCTGACGCCGCGGGAATCGGAGATTCTAACCTTAATCGCGGAGGGAGCGTCGAACCAGGAGATAGCCGATTGCCTGGTTCTCAGCGTAGGCACAGTGAAAGGCCATATCAATCACATCTTCAGCAAACTGGACGTCCATAGTCGCACGGCCGCGGTCGCCCGGGCGCGCAACTATCGTTTGATCGCCAGTGACTGAACCCCGCNNCACTTGCGNAGGNCCCATANCCACAACCCGAAACAGAACTTAAGATAGGCGACATCCCATTTGTCGGAGGATTATGCTAACNATAGCAATGCATTGAGCNCCGACGCATTCGGGAGGTTGCCGATGTTGGATCATCTACGCCAACGGGTGATCGACCTATTGGCTCCTGTCACGTCTGTTACCCTTTCCACCTATGGCCCCGCGGGGATTCAGGCCCAAGTGTTGCCTAGTGNTGCCCTCGGGACGCGCCTCTTTGTCCTGATACCGTCTACCTCTGACCATCTGTTGAATTTAGAGCAAGAGCCGACAGTCGTCGCCACAACTACCAATTGGCAGCTACTAGGTCAAGGACAGTTGCTGCCGGCGGGGACAATGCCAGTCACTCTNCCCCCGNCATATGCCTCTCATCACGATGATTACATCATTGTCGAGATCANGCCCACCCGGCTCCAGATCGGCCGNCCGAATGGCGGCGGATTCATCGAGACGATAGACTTTANCGAAAAATCCNCGCTNTCGATGTGAAAGACCTTNCATCCAGCNCGCCGGCCTCCTGGNNNAGCGCAACCGGGGCGGGTTCTNCGCGTAAAGGATATAGGGATTAGTCTAACCCAGGAGGTCAGCGAATGATCCGCAAATTATGGCTTGTCGCCCTCTGCTTGGGCTTATTGCTCACTATGGCCGCGCAGAGCGACAAATCCTACCGGGCCGAGCGGTTCGACGTGGATGTNGCCGTNCAACCCGATGGCTCCTTGCTGGTCGAGGAAACCGTGACGTTCGAGTTTATCGGCGGCCCCTTCTCCTATGTCTTCCGCGAATTGCCCACCGATCATACGGACGGTATCACCAACATCATAGCCGCCATTGGAGGNGTGGGNCTTATTACAGGCGACGGCCCAGGNGAGGTTGAAATCACGGGGCGCGATCCGATCGAAATCGTGTGGCATCTTTCGCCGNCGGCCAATACCACGGAGACATTTACCCTCTATTATCAGGCGTTGGGCGTCACGCGCCAGGGAGATAAATTCGATATCCTCGACTGGCAAGCCCTGCCGGATGAGTACGAGTATGCCATCGACTCGAGCGAGATCACTTTCTCCTATCCCGCTGGCGTACAATTAGGCGGGACTCCAGAAGTTCTCAGCGGGGGCAGCGACCAATGGCAAATTGAGCAAGGCGAAGGATACACCACGTTCCGCGCGCAGAACCTGTCTCCCGGCGATCCTTTCGTGGCGCGCCTGCCCTTCACCCCAGGCACGCTCATCACTGCGCCACCTGCGTGGCAGGCTGCCCAACAAGCTCAAAATAGCCGGGCGTGGATATGGATCGTCGCGGCCGTATTGATCCTGGCCGGCGGAATTTCTGCGTTTTATATCGCGGCTCGTCCCTATTTGCGCTCGGTTCCCAAAGCCAACTCCTACCTCTATAAGCCACCACTGGAGCTTTCGCCGGCGCTGGCCGGGTACCTCTCCAACCCCTCTATCGGCTGGCATCATGCCCTGGCGACGCTGTTTGACCTGGCNGGGCGCGGGTTCGTCACCATCGAACANATCGGTGAAAAGTCCCTGTTTCGAAACGTGGAGTTTGCCGTCACCCTACTAGAACGCCCCCAGGGGTTGCGGCCGCACGAGCAAACGCTGGTCGACTTGCTGTTCACGGATAAGCAGGGGGTTGAACAGGAGGTCGTCACGCTCTCCGAGATGGGCCGGCTCATCACTTCATCACGTTGGAAGACGTTCACCCACACGTTGGAAGACGAGGCAAGCGACGAGGGCTTGCTCGATCCTGAGGCCAAGCGCCGCCAGAGTCGGTTGGTGATCTGGGGGGTTGTCCTTATGTTACTGGATCTACCCCTGCTGCTGGCCGCCTTCCTGCTGCAAGACGTGTTCGGCATGTGGACCCTGCTGGCGATTGGCGCCATTGCCCTGGTGGGGCTGCTGGGTCTCATTTTCGCGGCGAGCATCTCCCCCCTATCGCAAAAGGGATTCCAGTACGCGTCGGCCTTTGAACCTTTCCGGCGCCTCCTGCAAGACGTGGCCAAAGGCAAAGCTGAACTGCCCGACCTGTCGTATTACATCGCGCATTTGCCCTACGCCACAGCCTATGGCTTATCCGAAACGTGGGTCAAGCAGCAAGCCAAATCCGGCTATGAGCAGCTCCCGGAGTATTTCCGGGCGACCGAGGCGAGCGGGGCGGAGATGGCCGCATTTGTGGCTGTCATATCGGCCGCGTCCCATTCGGGCGGGGCGGCAAGCGCCGCGGCCGGCGCGGCTGGCGCGGCCGCGGCCGGTGGTGGAGCCAGTGGCGCGGGATAATGTATAATCCCCATAACAAGTCGCGGCCGTGTTCCGCCGGTCGCGACAGGACGGCAGCCACATGGAAGCTTACGACGAACTGCGCCATATTCGCGCCCACCTCCAGACGCTGACCAGCGAGCCAGCCGGGCGGCCTGTCGGCTCGGCGGCTAATCAGGCGGCCGAAACCTACATCGCCGACATGCTGCGCCGCGCCGGATACGAAGTCGAACAGCAGCGNTTCGATTGCGTTGACTGGCAACTAGACGGCGTGGAGCTGTGGCTGGGCGATGGCCCGCTTCCGGCGGTCGCCAACCCGTACTCTCCGCCCTGTGACGTGACCGCGTCCATGGTGTCGGTCGGAAATCTGGCCGAGCTGAACAGGGCGAATCTGGCCGGCCAGGTTGCCGTGCTGTATGGCGACCTGGCCGCCTTCCCCCTTTTTCCAAAGAACTACCCGTTTTTCACGGTCGAGGAACATCAGGAAATCATCCGGCTGTTGGAATCGGGGGCGCCACGGGCGGTCATTATGGTCAGCGACCATGGCGGGGAGCCNTCACCACTGATCGAGGACGGCGATTTCACGATTCCTTCAATCACCGTCGCTGCCGAAGTCGGCGCAGTCTTGCTCGATGCCGGCGAGCCGGTGACGGTGCGCGTGCGCAGCCGGACCCAGCCCGGCCATGGGGCCAACGTGATCGCTCGCCGCGCGCAGCCAGCGCGGGACAAGCTCCTCATCTGCGCCCATTTTGACACCAAACCCGGCACGCCCGGCGCGCTCGACAACGCCACCGGCGTCGCGGCCATGCTGGCCCTGGCGAGCAGATTGGCGGCGGCGGANTTGCTAACCAATCTTNAGATCGTTGCNTTTAATGGNGAAGACCATTATGCCGCGCCGGGGGAAGTAGCCTACATCAATCGCTGCGGTGGCGAATTNGGCCGAATTGCGCTAGTCATCAANATTNACGGCGTGGGATTGAAAGGAAAACCGGCTACGATAGCCTTTTTTAACACTGACGAGGCGTGGACCGCCAAGGTACGCGCCAGCCTCAACACATGGCCGCGCCTCGAAAAAACCGACCCGTGGCCGCAGGGCGACCATTCGATATTCGCGATGCAGGGGATAGCCTGCGTGGCCGTAACCTCCGGCGAAATACATGCCCTCATTGAGGATACCCTTCATACCTCGCGGGATTCGCTAGAGCTGGTGGAGCCCGAACAAATCAGTAATGCTGTCGATTTTCTAGCCCATCTCGTTCTAAACATTGGATTACCATAGCAACAACGACATTATTGGCCGGGCCAACAGGCCGAGCCCTCCACCGTAGGCGCCGAAAAATTTAACACCCTCGCACTTGGGCACTTTAGGACCGTTAATGGAAGCGCAGCCAAAGTTGCTAACTACGAGCGCTAGACCCAGATCTTGCCTTCTGGTCGATAATCCCAATCGCACATAAAACCCCGGAGCAGCCATCAACTGGCAAGCCACGGTTCTATAAAAGGCTTAATAATTCTTACGGCTTCATTTTCCTGATCGCTACCCATATGGTATGATGCCTCCCGTTCCCCAGCGTATTGTAAAAACCGATTCGACAGGTCCGCTGTAAGATCAAAGTTGTAATTTAACTTGGTTATCTACCATCGAATCAGCTGCACCAATAAGCTGTTTGAAGCATTAAGGACATCAATATGATGAATGACCTACAAGACGGCGACCCAATCGCGACGGCCACCGACGTTCCCAATTTGCCCTCCTCCGCGGAGGCTACGGAATCGACGACACCTGATAGAAGGCCACGAATCTGGGAACGCATCTCTTGGTTCAAGATTGGCCTCTTTATTGTGAGCCTATTCCTGTTTATTTTGGCTTTAACATTGATGAAAGATGGCGCTCGGGGATTGGCCCCAGTCGTCGAAAATCGCTTCTCGCTTGATAATGCGGCCAATACGATGGGGTTTGGCTGGCTGTTTGCCTACGTGGTGATGAGCGGTTCGCCTGTGGCCGCTTCTGCCCTTACATTCCTAGATGCTGGCATTATCACTACTGTCCAAACCTTCACGATGATCATCGGCAGCCGAATGGGCGCGAGCTTTATTATCCTGTTTATCGGCTTTATTTACGTCATGCGCGGCCGGAATCGCTCTACCAGTTTGAGCATGGGTCTACTGTCGTTTACCGTCACCGGAACTCTCCAGGTTGGCTCATTGATAATCGGCACCCTTTTGCTGTCGTCAGGTGTGTTGGGACGATTTGATTTTGGCGATGGAATGGCTCTTGTAGCGATTACCGACCTGATATTCGATCCGATTTCCCACTTCCTGCAAAGCTTCTTACCCAGTTGGGCGTTATTCCCCATCGGCCTCGGGATCATATTGCTGACCTTTAACCTATTTGACAAGTGCCTCCCCGAAATGACGATCAAGGAGAGCCAAGTTGGGCGAATGTCCAGGCTTGTCTACCAGCCGATGATCATGTTTCTGCTTGGTTCGGCCGTGACATTGGTGTCGATGTCGGTCAGTGTCTCATTAAGTATTCTCGTGCCCTTGAGCCATAGGGGCTTTGTTCGCCGCGAAAACGTCATCCCATATATTATGGGCGCGAATATCACTACTTTTATCGATACGTTACTCGCCGCTCTGTTGCTCAACAATCATTCGGCCGTGGCGGTCGTTCTGGCCGAAATGCTTGGCGTGGCGTTGGCAGCACTGATCATTTTATTAGTCGCCTTCAAAGCCTATGANCGGTCGTCATTGCGCTTTGTTAGCTGGGTCACCGAGAGAAATCTCAATCTGGCCCTGTTCATGATCTCGATTTTTCTCATCCCGCTCATACTGGTGTTTATTTAATTGAACAGCGAATAATGATTACNAAAAGACAAAACACCCAGAAGCAAGAAGATTTCACTACCTTCGCGTGCTGCTGGTGTGCTACTATTTACTCGGCTGGCATCTAACAGCAGTACAGTATCGACATCACAGTCACGAGGAGTTTTGAGTATGCGTGTCTTGCTCGCCACTGGAGGCCCAGGGCAAACGGAAATTGCAATACGCCAGCTGATGCTGTTGGGTCAGTCGACCTCGCTCAGACCAACAGTCCTGACCGTCATTAAACACGCCGAGGAACAGCCGGAGGGCGATGAAATACTGGCCCATGCCGCCAGACTGCTCGATCCGGTTTTAACGAACGTGAAATACAAGACGCGTGTCGGTCAGCCGTGGGAGGAGATCGTCCGCGAAGGCGAGACCGGCGAGTACGATCTGATCATGATGGGCCAGCGGGTTTCCCGGCCGCTCCTGACGCGTATTCGGGGCCTGGTNACNCAGAANGTCGTGGCCCGCACCACCCTGCCCGTCCTCATCGCCAAGCGCGAGGCGCGCCCCCTGCACCGCATTCTTATTTGCGACAGCGGCGCCCACTCACCGTCATTGCTCAAGCTATTTCGCATGCACCTGCCGGCGATCCTGAGCGGCGCAACCGATGTGACCGTACTGCACGTGATGTCACAAATCAGCGCCGCGCCCAGNGTGCGCNGCGAGGACCTNCANTATACGGCCGAACAACTCATCGAATCCGGCGCTCCGGAGGGAGCCATCCTCGAGAACGACCTCGACTATCTGAAGCCGATGGACGTGGACCTGCACGCCAAAGTGAGACATGGCCTGGTAGTGGATGAGATTGTCGACGAGGCGCGTTCAGACGATTACGACCTTGTCGTCATTGGAGCCCATCGCGACGAGGGATTGCCGCGGTTCCTGCTCGACGACCTGGCCCACGAACTTGTGCTGGACGTCGATCGGGCCATCCTCGTCGTGCGCTGAGAGGCGGCTACTCCCGCGCGCGCCATATCGCCAGGCCNGCGAGGAACCGNCACCCGGCGGCAAAGGCCAGCCCTATCGTCAGCCCCCACCAACCGGACAGCAACGGCGCAACGAGCGAGCCCAAGAGAATCCCCGCTTGCANCGACATGTTGTACCACGCCAGATAGGAAGGGCGGCTATCGTCCGGCGTCTTCTCCAGGACGTAATTNCCNACCGCGCCGCCGGCCAGCGCCCACCCGGCCCCGCCCATGATTGANGCGAANAGATAAAGGGGCGCGCCGTTGGCNATGGAAAGCAGCGCCGGATAGAGGCTGATGATNATNACCCCCAGCGCCATCGTCTNCCTGTTCCCCAATTGCCGCGTGACNGTGTCCAGACGTGTGGANGCCAGAAAAAGGGCAATNTAGAAGATGCTGTTTCCCAGNCCNATGATCTGGTCGCTTAACCCCATCTCGCGAACGAGGTAAATGGGAAAGAGGGGCACGGCCAGGAAGAGCGTCAGGTGAAGNGCGAAGACGAGCANNAGNACCTTGCGAAAATTTAGATCCCTGATTGGGTTAAACCAGCGGCTATGGAGCGATTTAGGACGCATCAGAAACCGCAATCCCACCGTTGTGCGCAGCCCTTGCCACATGCTCATCACGCCCGGCTGAGCCCAGTCCCCGAG
>JAACJX010000278.1 GCA_014237545.1 Ardenticatenia bacterium
CCATCGACGAGGCCGCCTACGATTACCTGCGCGTCGAGGCCGGGCTGCCCCGCTTCGGCCGCGAGCTGACGCTGGACTACATCCCGCTGGAGACCGGCCTGTGGGCCGACGTGTCATTCAGCAAGGGGTGCTACGTGGGCCAGGAGATCATCGCCCGCATGGAGAGCCGCGGCAAGCTGGCCAAGCGGCTCGTGCAATTGCGGCCGGCCGCGCCGGTGGNGCGCGGCGCGGAGATAAGCGCGGGGAGCCGCGCCGTAGGCTCCATCACCTCCGCTGGCGATGGCCCGGCCGGGCCGCTGGCGCTGGGGTATGTGAAAACATCAGCGCTGGCCGAAGGCGCGGCGCTGGCAGTTGGCGATGTGGGTTTAACGGTACTAACGTAGGGGCGGGTTTGAAACCCGCCCCTACAAAAAATAAATGGCCGAATTCTTCGAGCACAACCTCGTCGTCATCTACTTCTTCTATGGCCTGGCCTTCTTCAGCATGGGCCTGGCCATCTGGCTGGCGTCGTCGCGCTTCCGCACGTCGGAGTTCCGGCTGGCGGGGGCGCTGCTCTTCCTGGCCGGGTTCGGCATCGTCCACGGCCTGCAGGAGTGGTTCGACATGTTCCAGCTCCTCGATGAGCGCGGCGGCACCAATATCCCCCACTGGCTGCTGCTGCCCGAGGTCCGGCTTCTCCATCTCGTCGTCTCCTTCCTGCTGCTCGTCTTTTTCGGCATCAAGCTGCTCTTCGCCAACCGGCGCGCGGCCGGCAACGGCAACCGGCTGGCGTTCATCGGGGCCGGGGCGTTCCTGGCCCTGTGGATAGCCAGCGCGGGCCTCACCCTGTTGGTCTACCGGCCGGAGCGGCTGGAGATGATCGCCGCGGCCGACGTGTTGGCCCGCTACACGCTGGGCATCACCGGCGCGGTCATCGCCGCCTGGGCTATCTGGCTGGAGCAGCGCAATTTCANGGCGCGCGGCATGGCCCGCTTTGGCCGGGCGCTGCTGGGCGCGGCCGCGGCCCTGCTGCTCTACGGCCTCATCGGCCAGCTCTTCGTCCGGCCCAGCTTTATTTTCCCGTCGACGNTCATCAACTCCGACCTGTTCCTCGATCTGTTCGGGTTCCCCGTGCAAGTCTTGCGGGCCGTTCTGGCAGTGCTGATGGCCGGCTTNATTATCCGCGCCCTCAACGCCTTCGAGATCGAGAACCAGCAGCGACTGGCCGAGGCCGTTGAGCAGCGCGTCGCCGCCCAGCGCGAGGCGTTGCGCGTGCAGAAACAGGCCCGGGCCGACACCGAACAACTCAATTTCCAGCTCCAGGAGGCGGTGCAGGATCTGGCCCTGCTCTTCAACATCTCGCGCCAGATGGCCGGCACGCTCGACCGTTCGGCCTTGCTGAAAGACGCCGTGCCGCTGCTGGTCAACATGCTGCCGCAAGTGAACGCCGGCATGCTCGTCCTGCGGCGCGATCCCCAGCAGCCACTGGAGGTCGTCTCCGTCGTCGAATGNAACGACCCGGCCGCCCCGGTGGCCGAGCGCAAGCAGCAGGGNCTGGAACTGGCGGAATATACGGTNGCCACCGGCCGGCCGTCGTGGATGGTCGACCACNAGGTTGAGCCGCTGGAGGAGTACGCCCTGGCAACTCANTCGGAGCCGGATCACACGTCTTCCGACCTGCGCGAGCTGGCGACGACCTCGCGGGCCGCCGGGGGCCANACGATGGCCATGCCGCTGACCGCGCGCGGCCAGGTGTTTGGCAGCCTGGTCTTTTGCACGCTCTACGACGCGGTCCCGTTCTCGCTGCGCGACGTGTCGCTGGCGCGGGCCATCGCCGATCANTTGAGCGTGGCCATCGACAACGCCACGCTCTACGACGAGGTGCAGCAAAGCGGCAAGCTGCGCGGCGAGCTACTCCACCGCGTCGTCTCCGCCCAGGAAGCGGAACGCAAGCGCATCGCCCGCGAGCTCCACGACGGCACGGGCCAGACGCTGACGGCNCTGGGGCTGGGGCTGGCCGCNGCCGCCGACCGCATCGACACCGATCCGGCGGCCGTGCGCCGCCAGCTGGTGGACATGAANCAGATGAACGCCCAGGTGCTGCAAGAAGTGCATAATGTGATCTCCGACCTGCGGCCGTCTATCCTGGATAACCTGGGCCTCGTGCCCGCGCTGCGCGGCCACATCAGCACCTTCGAGTCGCGCACGGGCATCCAGGCCCAACTCATCTTGCAGGGCAAGGCCACGCGCCTGAAGCCNGAGGTNGAGACAACGATCTTCCGCATCGTCCAGGAGTCGCTGACCAACGTCGTGCGCCACGCGGGGGCGCGCAGCGTGCTGGTGCAGGTGGTGTTCAGCGAGGAAGGCGTCGAGCTTTCCATCCAGGACGACGGCCGGGGGTTCGACGTGGGCCGGGCGCTGGCCGGCGAAGANGGCCGCGCCGCCTGGGGCTTGCTCGGCATCCACGAGCGGGCATCTCTCGTCGGCGGCACGGCCGACCTACTATCTAATCCCGGCGAGGGCACCACTGTCCACGTGTCCATCCCGCACCCATTCAGAGAGGTTGAAAATGAGTGAGCAGATTCGCCTGTTGCTGGCCGATGATCATGCCGTGGTGCGTTCGGGGTTGCGATTGCTGCTGGAGGCTCAGCCCGATCTGGTGATTGTCGGCGAGGCCGANAACGGCGAGGAGGCGATCCGGCGCACGGCCGAGCTGGAACCCGACGTGGTGCTAATGGACATCGAGATGCCCGGCATGAACGGCATCGAAGCCGCGCGGCGCATCAAGGCCCAGTCGCCCGNCACGTCCGTCCTGGCCCTGACGATGTATGAGGACGACCAGTACTTCTTCGAGATGCTGCGCGCCGGGGCATCGGGCTACGTGCCCAAGCGGGCCGCGCCGGACGAACTGGCCACGGCCATCCGGGCCGTCAGCCGCGGCGAGGTGTTTCTCCATCCGTCGCTGGCCGGGCGGCTGGTGCAGGACTACTTGCAGCGGCGCGACGTGGAGGAGCAGGAGCCGGCGGCCGACGACCTGACCCCGCGCGAGCAGGAGGTGCTGACGCTCATCGCCCAGGGGTTGAGCAACAACGAGATCGCCGACCAGCTAGTCATCAGCGCCAAGACAGTGGACCGCCACCGCGAGAACATCATGCGCAAGCTAAACCTCCACAATCGGGTAGACCTGGTCAAGTATGCCCTGCGGAAAGGATTGATCGATTTGGAGGAGTAGCGGACGGNGGCAGGAGAAGGGGAGCAGGGGGGCTGGGGGCAGGTAGCAGGTGGCAAGCGGCAGGTGACAACGGNGGAGGNTCCTTCTTCATTCGTCATTCGTCATTCGTCATTCGTAATTTCTCTTGGGTCGTTTTCCCCATTGCCAAGATACGCCTTCTGCCCAATAGACACGCAGGCCGACCGGGCTGTATCCTACAGTCAGGAGTCATAGAGATAGAGGCCGAGCCATTGCGCGCGGCCTGGGCAGCGTGGCTCCAGAGGCAGGGATGAGATGAACGAATTCCAGGGAACAGCCGTTATTGTGGCACTATTCGCGCTCCGGTGCGTGCTGCCGTTTGTGCTGATGATGGCCCTCGGCTATGGCATGAAACGGCTGGTCAGGCATTGGGAGAACGAAGAGACGGCGCAACCGCAGGGCCAACCATCCATCCCGCTGCCCNTGGCCGNCAAGCCCNTGNCCGCCCGTCCGACCGNAAAATCTTCGGCCGCGCTCCCCTGCTGGATCACGAAAAATTGTGATGAGAAGACNCGCANCGCCTGCCCNGCCTATGCCAGCCCGTCCCTGGCCTGCTGGGTAGCCCGCCTGCGCGCCGATGGCCAGATCCCGGCCAAATGCGCCGGCTGCGANCTGTATAGCGGCTCGCCCGCTTTCGCCGCCGGCGATTGAGCNGCNGCNCGNCGCCGGCGGCCCTATCATGACAACTGTCATGCTTGACCCATGACAATTGGCGCTAGGCAACCATCCACACTCGTCTATAATAAGTAGGACTTATACCGTGCGCGCCGGACAGGAATTCGGCGTTTGCTTAGATTACTGCGCAATCGAACCGGGTTGCTGTATAATCTTTTNACGATGGGCTAGCAGGCCGAGACAATCGAAAATTATGGATACAAACAACGTTCATCCGCTCCCCGAAGCTGACAACACAGATAGCGCCACGCCGGGCGACAGCCAGGAGATCACCTGGGAACGCGTCGCCACCACCCCCGGCATNACGGTCGCCGAGATCATCGCCGGCCGGCTGCAATCCGAGGGNATTCCGGCGCGNGCCTGGCAAGAGGGCGCGGGCGAGGCGTTGGGATTGATCGTCGGGCTGTTGGGAACCGGTCACGTCGTCGTGCCCGAAGAATACGCCGAGCAGGCGCGGGCAATCCTGGAGGCCGACGAGGCCGCCATGATGGAAGAGGAAGAGTAGTCATTCACTGAAGGAGCGAAAAGATGGCTGATGTAAGCTGGCAGAACACCGAAGGATCCCTGACGCTGGAGAAACCGCGCCGGAACCGCCTGATGTTCGCCGTCGGCGGTATTATCTTGATCTCCGCCGTCGTTTTTCTTGTCATTAATGCCATGAGTGGCAGCACGCAATTGTACAAGACCGTCGATGAGTTTTACGCCGAACAGGACCGCCTGATCGGCCGCGACCTGCGCGTCTCCGGCTGGGTCATCGGCGACAGCATCCAGTACACGCANATTGACGACCACAACTCCCGGCTTGAGTTTGAGATCACCGACGATCTGAATAACCCGAACAGCCAGCGGCTGACGGTTGTCGTCCTCAACGAGCCGCAGCCCGACNTGCTGCAGCACGAGGCCCAGGCGCTGGTTGAAGGCCAGGCCGACACCCACGGCGTGTTTACCTCTGACCCGGGCGGGCTGATGCTCAAGTGCCCGACCCGCTATGAAGAGATGGACCCGGCCCTGCACCCGGACAACGTCCCGACTTCATAATCGATGGACTGACTTCCCAGGAATNTTAGGACGGGCCACGGGCGCGGCGGCGCGTCTCGGGCCCGTCTTGCTATCAGGATGAAATGGCATGATTGCTGATATCGGCTTTCTCACGTTGCTGCTTGCCTTTCTGTGTGCCGTCTATGCCGTGGGGGCGGCGATTTATGGCGCGCGCAAGAAGGATGACCGTTGGGTGCGCAGCGCGCGCAACGGCTTGATCGCGACTTTNCCGCTACTATTGCTGGCTGCCGGCCTNATTATNCTGGCNCTGGTNACCGGCGATTTCTCNATCGCCTACGTGTCGCAGGTGAGCAGCCGCGGCATGCCGACCTATCTGAAGGTGACCGCGTTGTGGGGCGGCCAGGCCGGCTCGCTGCTGTTCTGGAACCTGCTGCTGTCGGCCTTCACCGCCGCGGCAATGCTCAGCAAGTGGCGNGAACAAAAAGAGCTCATGCCCTATGTCATCATCGTCAGCGGCATGACCCAGGTCTTTTTCCTGCTCATCTCCACCTTCGTTGAGGACCCGTTCACGCGCAACGCGATCATCCCGCCCGACGGCAACGGCCTCAACCCGCTGCTGCGCCATCCCGGCATGATCATCCACCCGCCGATGCTCTATCTGGGCTTCGTCGGCTTCACCATCCCCTACTCGTTCGCCATGGCCGCGCTCATGTCGAAGCAAGGGGGCGACAACTGGATTCACACGACGCGCCGCTGGACGCTGGTGGCGTGGTTGTTCCTGGGGCTGGGCCTCATCCTCGGCGGCCGCTGGGCCTACGACGTGCTGGGCTGGGGNGGCTACTGGGGCTGGGANCCGGTGGAGAACGCGTCGCTGATGCCCTGGCTGGCCGGCACGGCCTTCCTGCANTCGGTCATGATCCAGGAAAAGATGCGCATGTTCAAGATGTGGAACATGTTCCTCATCGTGCTGACGTATAGCCTGGTCATTCTGGGCACGTTCATCGTCCGCAGCGGCGTCATCTCNTCCGTCCACTCCTTCGCCCAGTCGGCCATCGGCCCGTTCTTCTTCGGTTTCATCGTGATCATGTTCATCTTCTCCGCNTACTGGATCACGGTGCGNCGNGACAGCCTGCGCTCGGAGAACTCGCTGGTCTCCTACATGTCGCGCGAAGCGGCNTTCCTCTATAACAACTTCCTGATCATNGCCATCCTGGCCGTGGTCTTCCTGTTCACCTACTACCCCATCTTCTCCGAACTGTTTACCGGCGAGAAGGGGTTTGTCGGGCCGCCCGTCTACGAGCGGGCGCTGGCGCCGCTGTTCGCCGCGCTGGTGCTGCTGATGGGCGTCGCCCCGCTGAC
>JAACJX010000593.1 GCA_014237545.1 Ardenticatenia bacterium
CGCACCGACGGCGGCAACGGCCACTACATCTACCGGCCCGACAACCCCCGCGTCTACGACGACAAGAACCGCAAGAAGCTGCCCGACGGCACGTACCACCAGCGGGTGATCAAGTACGAGATGCCCAAGGGCGAGGGGGTGCGGATCGACTGCCCGCCGGTCTGCCGGCCGATGCTGCCCGACCCGTCGGTGCCGCTGTTCATCACCGAGGGGCAGAAGAAGGCCGACGCGCTGGCCTCGCGGGGCGCGTGCGCGGTGGCCCTGCTGGGCGTGTGGAACTTCAAGGGCAAGAACGACTTCGGCGGGACGACGGTGCTGGCCGATTTCGACTACATTGCGCTGGAGAACCGGACGGTCTATCTCGTGTTCGACAGCGACGTGATGAGCAAGAGCGGCGTGCGGCAGGCCTTGGAGCGGCTGACGGAGCACCTGAAGCGCAAGCGGGCGGCGGTGCATGTCATTTACCTGCCCAAGCTCGCCAACGGCAAGACGGGCGTCGATGACTGGTTCATCGCCACGGGCAACGGGATTGATGAATTGACCGCGCTAGCCGAGGGGCCGCGGCCGGAGCTGAAGGCCGCGCCCGCGGTCGTCGAGTTGCTGGACGCCTCCCCCATCGCATCAGCCAGCCGCTGGCGTTCATCGACGGCCGCGCCTACGCCGCCACGTGGGGGGGGGTGCAGGTGACCGAGGACGAAACGGTCAACCGCAAGGGCGAGGTGATCCGCCTGGAGCGGCCGCGGATCACCCGCGAGCAGCGGCTGTTCATCGTCCGCGACGATGGCGTTATCTTTGGCGAAGGGGCCGCCCGCCCGGCCGAGGAGCTTGGCCTGGAGCTGGTCCTGCCGGAGAAGCTCGAGGCCGGGCAGCGGCTCTCCATTCCGGCGGTGAAGGCCTACCGCAACGGCTATCGCCCCGATCCGGCCGAGGTGTTCGGGCGCGTTTGCGAGTGCGTCGACCACTTCATCGACTTCGACCGGTCGCTGGCCGACCAGCGGACGATGGTGGAGATGATCGCCTGCTACACGATGGCGACGTGGTTCCTGCCGGCCTTCACGGTGGCCGGGTTCCTGTGGCCCAACGGCGACCGGGGCTGCGGCAAGACGCAACTGCTGTCGGTCATCACCCAGATGGCCTATCTGGGCCGGGTGGTGCTCGGTGGCGGGTCGTTCGCCGCCCTGCGCGACCTGGCCGACTACGGCGCGACGCTGGCCTTCGACGACGCGGAGAACTTCAGCGACCCGCGCAAGACCGACCCCGACAAGCGGGCGCTGCTGCTGGCCGGCAACCGGCGCGGCAATACGGTGGCCCTGAAGGAGCGGATCGTGGACGGCTGGCAGACGCGCTACGTGAACACGTTCTCCTTCCGCCTCTTCTCGGCCACGCAGATGCCCGACCCGATTCTGGCCAGCCGGACCATTGTCGTGCCGCTGATCCGCTCCATCGACCGGAACCGGACCAATATCAGCAGCGAGGACCCCGACGCGTGGCCCCATGACCGGCAGAAGCTGATCGATGACCTGTGGCTGCTGGCGCTGGCGCACATGCCGAAGCTGAAGGAATGCGAGGCGGCCATCAATGCCAGCTCGACGCTGGCCGGGCGGAATCTGGAGCCGTGGCGGGCGCTGCTGGCGGTGGCGAATTGGCTGGCGATCAACGGCGTTGACCGGCTGCTGCACCGAATGATGGCTTTGTCGGTGGCGTATCAGCAGGAACGGCCGAATGTGGAGGCGGCGGACCTGACGGGGTTGGTGATCCAGGCAGTGGGATTCTTGTTAGGTCGTATACGACAAAACGAGTTTGGGACTAGTGAGGTTAGTGAGACTAGTGAGGGCTATACCAAGAGATACCACCTTCTAACGGCAACCATAACTCAGGCTGTGCAGGCCGTAGCGCAGGTTCAGGAAATAGATATCCATCTCGATCATATTACATCAAGTAAGGTAGGAAGGATATTAGCGAAGATGAGACTTACAAAGGAACGTCAAAAGGGAACAGGTAAATATGGATGGTCTATATCGATAAAAGAATTAATAAGATGGGCAGAAAGGTATGGGCTGAATCCAGCAAAAATCACCGGATTAAACATAGTCACTCAGGATATTGCCCTCACTAGTCAACATGCCCTCACTAGTCACAAGCAAAACACACCCCTGGAGGGCATCCTGTGAACGCATTGTGGCGGCTGGAACGGGGCGGCATCCACTTCACCCTCTCGGCCGAGGGCCAGATCACCTACCGCAACATGTGGCAGGATGAGGTCCCGCAGGAGTGGTTACAGCCCCTGTTGAGCGAATTACGGGGGCGGCGATCGGAGTTGGTGGAAGTTCTGAAAAGGAGGCAAGAATGGGACAAGGTCTATGACGAGTGGAGCGAGGTGATGGCGA
>JAACJX010000367.1 GCA_014237545.1 Ardenticatenia bacterium
AACGACGAATTCGCTTCCTTCGGGGATGAGGGCGGAATCCCGGCTTTTCTCGACAATCAGGCGTTGCTCTACACGCCCGGGTTTACTCTCCCGCCAAACCGCATAACGCCAATCGCGGCCGACGACTGTCAGCGGCGCGTTTCTCTCCGCCGCAATTTGCTGCAAGGTGTCGATAGCCTCCGGTTTCTGCATGGCCGTGACGACCGGGATGCCGGGCTTGATGATGCCCCCTTTCTCGTAGGCGATCTGGGCCAATGTATCACCGAGCAATTGGGTGTGGTCGAGGCTCAGACTGGTGATCACAGAGACTTCCGGCAGCAGGACATTCGTCGCGTCCAAACGGCCGCCTAAACCTACCTCGACGACCGCCACGTCCACTTCGACCTCGGCAAAGTACATGAAGGCGATGGCGGTGACAATCTCGAACCAGGTGATGCCGGGGGCCTGGTCGATGACTTCGCGGATGCGGTCCATTTGGGCGACAAACGCCTCTTCCGGAATGCGGCCATCCGCGTCTGTGGGCGTGAGCACCCGGATGCGCTCACGGAATTCGCGCAAATGAGGCGAAGTGTATAACCCAACACGCAAACCGGCTGCGCGCGAGGCGGCGGCNCACATGGCGGCGACCGATCCCTTGCCCTTGGTGCCAGCGATGTGGACGGAGGGATANCGCTGGTGGGGCGCGCCNAGCAACATCAGCAGNCGGCGCGGCCGGTCGGCATCNATCTTGTTNGCCTGGTAACGGTCGAGCGATTTNTGCTCGAAGTTGATAAAGCTGTACAAATAATCAAGCGCNCGTTGATACGACTCCATAACCCCTGATTGTAACCTATCCCCTTAACACAAGGCAGTGTATCCATCTTTGACCAGGATAATTCAATAGTGCTCTTCCTCGTATACCAGAGGAACGCTGCGATCGCCGAGTAGCACGGAGCGCGCCAAGGCTATGCCCATTACCCTCTCTAGGCTCAGCGTCTGCTCACCGCGCNCCGCGTCCCTCTGCCGCTTAATCGGACTTTGGAAAAGCCCTGGCCTTTGACAAGCGATATTCGCGAAGCTACACTCGCAACTGAAAGGACAAACAATTCATGAGTGTAATTCAATCTATACACGCGGCGCTGTCTAACACCGCTTGGCTTTTCTTCCTGATCATCGGCCTGTGGGGCCTTTTCCGTGCCATCCGCGGACAGGCGGTCAGTGGCAGCTATCTGGGGGCGGCTTTCATCGGCCAGATGATCTTTGTCGTTCAGACAGTGCTGGGAACGCTCCTGTGGCTGGGGGGCTACAGCGCCGGAATCCAGCGCCCGTCCATTCACTTGCTGTACGGCGCGTTTGCGCTGGTATTCCTGCCGTTTATCTATTTGTCTGTCTTGCGCGGCGACGATACGAACAGGGCGCAATGGGTCCTGGCCTTCACGACCTTATTCTTGTTCGGTATCGCCCTGCGCGCCATCTCCACGGCCGCCTAAACCCGCGACAGCAAAAACCCCGACCACACAGCCGGGGTTCCATTATGGTGCAATTTCGTAGGCCGCCGGATAGGGGACTATATACTTTCCACTCTCTCCATCGAATGCTTCAGGGGGGCCACGCCGGGACTTTCCTCTTCCGCGATGTAATCATCCCGATNGCGCTCGATGTTAACCAGCGACGGGATAAAGAACCCAACAATCCCGACGATGATGGTGCCTAGTCCGCCAATCAGAAACCAGGTGCGCACGCCGATGAGGTCGGCAANCGGGCCGGCCAGGGCCAGGCCCAGGGGCATCATAGCTGCCGTGGCGCTGCCAACCAACGTCAGCACCCGCCCTTGCATCGACGGTGCGACGGTCGATTGAAAGATCGCCATGACTGGCCCGTTGCATAATGAGCTCATTATGCCGCCAAACATCATCCCGATGATTGCAAGCGGGAAGAGATCGGCCGGAGCCAGACCGACGACCAGGATACCGAAGCCAAGCCCTCCTAACCCTATTAAGGACGTGTAGATTCGNTGCTTGAAGCCGCCCCAAACGCCCANCAAGATTCCACCGACTAGAATGCCGATCCCGAAGGCCGCTTCAATGAGGCCCAGATGCCAGGCAGTGCCCGCAAAATGCCCGGTAACAAGGAGCGGCATAAAGGAGCTTGTTGGGCTGAGGATCATGTTCACCAGCATCGCCATGCCGGCCAGCAGCATCAGGCCGCGCCAGTTCATAATATATCGCAGCCCGGCGCGCAGGTCGGCCACATAGGACGCTGGCGCCTCACCCAACTGGCCAGGGGCGANGGATGGCTGGGGCACATGGACAAAAGCGATCGTCGCGATGGCCAGGGCCGCNGTGACGATATCGATTAGCAGAATGTCNGACATGGGCAACAAGGAGATAAGTAATGCGCCCAATGGGGCTGAAGCGATACTCAAGCCGCCGTTCAGGATCTGGTTAAGCCCCTGTACCCGTGTCAAATGCTCCTGGGGCACCATCAGGGAGACGGACGCCGTCATGGCTGGGAAGTGGAACGCGCCGCCCAATGCCCTGACAAATAACGCCACGTAGACGTGCCAGACTTCCACACTCCCCGACCAGAAAAGGTAAGCGAGCGCGACGGTTGACAGCGCGACCAGAGTATCGGCCAGGATCATCGTCCGCTTTCGATTCCAGCGGTCGATTAGCGGGCCGACGAAGGGGCCAAGAAGGACCTGTGGGACCAGGCCGGCAATCGATGCAAGCGCCAGGACNGTGGCCGAGCCGGTTTGCTGGGTCAGCCACCAGATGAGCGCGAACTGGACCAATTGGCTTCCGAGTAAGGAGAAAACCTGACCGATCCANATNGTGAAGAAAGGTCGCATCGACTTCGGCCTGGGTTGGTATTCAGCGGACATTCATCTCTCCATTNACNNNCATGGCGANNTNTTCAGCNNATTCTTAGCGACAGNATACAATTAATTAACNNCATTGTCAATANTATTGATATATATNTTGAAAATNATGATTNATTCANCATNNTTTTAATCCTGAATNTCGNATGAGTATTTTCGNTTTATGTNAATNTAAACCNCGGTTAAACCCTGTGTAATGAATGANTGGGNAGNNANGGCGCTGGATTGGCTNATTNCTTTGATCTAAGATGAATCTGGCANCGGCNGTTGCAACAANGGGTTNGGGGTGAATCGGGTCAGGTATTCCGGTTTTCCATTCTCAAGCTTACCATCAGACTAGCAAGTAACGAGGATTACAAAATGAAAANCAAAATGNTGTTCATCTTTACTGTCATNGCCNTATTGACCATGAGTATNGCCGGCGCGGCTTCNGCCCAGGACGTGGTNGATAATATCGTCGANGTGCTGGCCACCGACGGCCGCTTCGACACCGCTTATGAAGCTGTGATTGCCGCCGGGCTGGCNGACACGCTGGCCTCGGCCGATAACACTTTTACCGTATTCGTNCCNCGCGATGGGGCNTTCAATGCNCTGGCTGCAGCGAACCCCGCCGCCCTCCCCTACCTGCTGGGCGATCCCGAAGGCGCGTTGACGGACCTGCTACTATATCATGTCGTGCCCGGAAGATTGATGGCCGCTGACGTGGTGGGGGAGACCTCGCTGACCACCCTGCAGGGCGACGACNTCACCGTGGAAGTAGACGACGATGGCGATGTGTTCATCAATGGCGCGCGCGTGGTCGCCACGGATATTCCCGCCAAGAATGGCGTGATTCACGTTATTGGCGACGTACTCGTGCCCGCGGGCCTGACTCTCCCCGAGGCCCCTGAAGCCGTTGAGTCTGACCTGGACACGATCGCCACGATACTGGCCGAGGACGGCCGTTTCACCACGCTATTGAACGCGCTCGAAGCGACAGACCTGACGGACACCTTCACTTCCGCTGGCGACTACACGCTCTTCGCGCCCACGGATGAGGCTTTTGCCGAGCTGGGCGATATTGACCTGACCGAGGACCAGTTGAAGGCCATTCTGCTCTTCCACGTTGTGGGCGACTCGTTGACCCGTGACCAACTGGCGACAGATGACCTGGTACCGACCCTCTTCAGGGGCAAGCCGATCATCGTCAATCGCGACGGCCCTATGATACAGAACCTGAGCGGCGCCGGAGTTGATACCTTCAACATTCAAGCCTCGAACGGTATCATCCATGTCATTGACAGCGTCATGCTTCCCTAACCGCTAGGTCAACACAATACCGGCCGTTTCGGCCGGCAATCGCAAAAGGCGTATCACGCGAGTGGTACGCCTTTTGTGGTATAATCGCGCGTGATTATGAGACTGAAGAACCCCAAAGAAATCGTAAAATTACGCGCGGCCGGTCGTTTGGTGGCCGAATGCTTCGCTATTCTGGAAGAAAATATCAAGCCCGGCGTTTCGCTGAAGGCTCTCGACAGGATGGTTGAGGACCACATCTACAAGATCGGCGCCGAGCCTCTCTACAAGGGGTACCGCGGGAGCGCTCGCGAGCATCCCCCTTTTCCTGGCGTCATTTGCGCCTCGGTAAATCATGAGATTTGCCACGGGCTGCCCGACAACCGAGTATTGGAAGAGGGGGATATCATCGGCGTTGACATCGGTTTGCGTCTGAAGGGGTATTGCGGCGACGCTTGCGTCACCTATCCGGTCGGCAGGGTAGCGCCCCACGTGGAGCGACTGCTCGATATCGGGCGTGAGGCGCTGCGTGTCGGCATAGAAGCTGCCCAATATGACAATCATCTCAACGATATCGGCAAGGCCATCGAGAATTACGCCGACACGCAGGGAGTTACTGTCGTGCACGAATGGGGCGGACACGGCATTGGCCGCGTGCTGCATGAAAATCTTTCCGTCTCTCACATCCGACAATCGGATCCAGGCCCCCGGTTGGTACCGGGGATGACCTTCACCATCGAGCCGATGATCAACGAGGGAACGCACGAGTGGATCCTGCTGCCCGATGGCTGGACGGTGATCACGGCCGACGGCAAGCTGTCCGTCCAATTCGAGCACACCATCGCCATCACGCGGAACGGGCCGGANATCCTGACCCGNCTNTAGCCACTGAGGCATCCAAGCTTAACGCCCAGTGGCTGTCTATTTGTTCCAGGGCCTGGTNTTNGGGGCCACCGCCGCCGCGCAACCNGGCCCTTTCCAGGCTTTCCTCCTTTCCCTCATCGCCCGCGACGGCTGGCGCAGGACGCTGCCGGCCGCCCTGGCGCCGCTGGTGAGTGATGGGCCGATCCTGATTCTCGTGTTCCTGGTGCTGACACAGCTGCCAGACGGGTTCGTCGCCGCGTTGCAAATTGCCGGTGGGGNNTACTTGCTATTTTTGGCCTGGGGCGCNTGGAAAACCTTCCGGCGAGGGCCGGCNNGCGCCGGCGAATTGGCCGTCGAAGGTAGCGTCCGGGATAACGTCTTGAAAGCGGCCCTGATGAACTTCCTTAGCCCTTCACCCTACATATTTTGGGCCACGGT
The DNA here is from genome assembly GCA_014237545.1 of Ardenticatenia bacterium. GTDB lineage: Bacteria > Chloroflexota > Anaerolineae > Promineifilales > Promineifilaceae > Promineifilum. The sequence continues at coordinate 5,438 of JAACJX010000367.1, forward strand.
GGCCGGGCCTATATTCCTGGAGGGGTGGCGGCAAGCCCCCGCCCAAGGCCTCGCCTTCCTGGGCGGCTTTTACGCCGCCCTGGTCGGCGGCATCGCGCTCTTCATCGTTGTGTTTGGCGGCGCCGGCAAAGTCAGCCCACGGGTCAACCGCGGCCTTGGGGCACTTTCGGCCGTGGGACTATTCGCTTTTGCGGTTTACCAATTGGCGATGGGTCTTAGCGGAGCGGGGGCGGCCCTATCCTGAGCACGNCCGCNCCCGCTCATACTGTCAAGCGACGANATTGACNAGCGAACCGCGCGCGACGATCACCTTGCGCGGCTGCTTGCCGTCCAGCAGGCGCTGGACTTTCTCCGTTTCGAGCGCGATCTGCCCCAACTGATCGTCATCCAGCCCGGCCGGCACGTCGAGTTTATCGCGGGTCTTGCCGTTGATCTGAATGATGAGGCTGATCATCTCCTCGCGGGCTACATCTTCGTCCCACTCCGGCCAGGGCTGCTGGTGGATGCTGTAGGGCCGGCCGCGCAACGACCATAGTTCCTCGGTGATATGGGGCGAGATTGGCGCCAGCAGCAGGAGAATCGTATCGATCGCCTCTTCCCAGGCCATCCGGCTCACGTTCGCGGCCCGCTGCGCGGTCAGGATCGTGTTTCGCAGCTCCATAATGGCCGCCACGGCCGTGTTGAAGGAGAACTCCTCCATATCCTGCGTGACCTTGCGGATGGTCTGATGCGTTTTGCGCCGCAAGGCCCGCGTGGCTGCTTCGTCCTCTTGTTCCGGCGCGTAGTCGGCGCGGCCGATCTCCCAGATATCCTGCAGCAACCGCTGTGGGCCCTTGATGCCGCCATAATTCCACGGACCGCCCTGGTCCCACTTGGCGAAGAACATCANGTAAGCCCGCACCGTGTCCGCGCCGAACTGGGCTACCAACTCATCGGGGTTGACGACATTGCCCTTACTCTTCGACATGCGCTGGATTTCCAGGTGGTGGCGCAACTGATTGACATTATTTTCGCCCTCGATGTCAGGGATCGAAACCACGGCGGAATGAAGCACCTCAACGGTGAGCTGCTCGTCCTCGCCGGCGTCGATTTGCAGGATGTTTTCGGTGCGCTTCATGATTTCGCCGATTACCTGCGTGTCGCTAACCGCCGGCGAGACAGAGCCCGACTCTACCACCTCAACGCGCTCCGCCAGCAGCACATTACCGTCGCGGCGTCCGGTGGCGACGATGGTGTCACCTTTGCGCTCCGCGCCCAAAATTTGACCCTGGTTGCGGAGCATCGTCATCGGCTCGTCGAATACGCCCCGCGAATCGCGACCATGAGCGTTCATCACCTGCTTCGCCTCAGCAAACATGCCGAGATCGCGCATGGCCTTGGTGAAGAACCGCGTGTAGAGCAGGTGCATAGTGGCATGCTCGGCGCCTCCAGTGTAGACGTCGACCGGCAGCCAGTAGGCCGCCTCAGCCGGNTCAAACGGGCCTTTGTCATAGCGCGGGCTTAAATAGCGATACTGATACCACGAGGAACACATGAAGGTATCCATCGTGTCTGTTTCGCGCCGCGCCGGCCGTCCGTCGGCATCCGTCGTATGCAAGAACCCTTCGTGGTAGGTCAGCGGGCTGCGGCCGGTGGGCATGAACTCAACGTCATCTGGCAGCATGACAGGCAACGCCTCATCAGGCACCATTTCGATTCCTTCCGGACCATAGACCGCGGGGATCGGCGCGCCCCAGTATCGCTGACGGCTGATGAGCCAGTCGCGCATGCGGTAATTNACCGATTTGCCGCCGATGTCCTTCTCCGCCAACCAATCGGCCACAGCATTAACCGACGGGTTGGCCCAGCCCTTGGCCGAGGTCACCGGCGTGCCGTTGAACTTGTCACTGTTGATCATCAGNCCGGGGCCGATGTAGGCTGTCGCCATCGTCTCACCATCCAATACCTCGCCCTCCGGCTGGATGACGGGCCTGATCGTCAGATCATATTTACGGGCGAAATCGAAGTCGCGCTGGTCATGGGCAGGCACAGCCATGATCGCGCCCGTCCCGTAGGTGCTCAGAACGTAGTCGGCGATCCAGACCGGGATGCGTTCATCGTTAACCGGGTTGATGGCATAGCCNCCGGTGAACACGCCCGTCTTCTCGCGCGTGTCTGACAATCGCTCGATCTCCGTGGCGCGGGCGGCCTGCTGGCGATACTCCTCGACGGCCTCGCGCTGATCATCGGAAGTCAGCTTATCTACCAGATCGTGCTCTGGGGACAAAACCATGAACGTCGCGCCCCACAGCGTGTCGGGCCGGGTCGTGAAAACCTCTATCGGATCGCCGTGCTCGCTCATGAACACAACGCGCGCGCCTTCGCTGCGGCCGATCCAGTTCGTCTGCATCAGCTTGACGGGGTCGGGCCAATCGATGCCATCGAAACTAAGCAGTTCGTCGCTGTAGCGCGTGATGGCGAAAAACCACTGCTCCATCAGCTTTTGAATGACCGGCTGTCCGGTGCGCTCGTCCTTGCCGTCGATCACCTGCTCGTTGGCCAGCACCGTTTGCAGAGTCTCCGACCAGTTGACCAGCCCCTCGCCGCGGTAGGCCAGGCCGCTCTCGAAGAAGCGAGAGAAAAACCACTCAGTCCAGTGGTAGTAAGCCGGATCGCAACTGACTGCCTCGCGTTCCCAATCGAACATCGCGCCCATACTGCGCAACTGTTTGCGCATTCGCTCGATGTTGGCGTAGGTCCACTTTTTGGGGTGGATATTGCGCTGGATGGCGGCGTTCTCCGCGGGCAATCCGAAGGCGTCAAATCCCATTGGGAAGAGCACGTTATAGCCGCGCATGCGCATGAATCGCGCTCGCGCGTCGGAGGGAGTCATGGCGAACCAGTGGCCAATGTGCAGGTCGCCGCTCGGATAAGGGAGCATCGTCAGGGCATAGTGCTTGGGTTTGCTCCAGTCGACGACAGAACGATATAGCTGGTCAGCCTCCCACTTATTTTGCCATTTNGGTTCCAAGACCNACGGCTCGTAATTTGTGCTCATAACCAGGACTCCACAATCACTTTAGANAATTGCTACTCAAACAAAAGAACCCCTTTCGCTCAGAGACGAAAGGGGTTCCGCGGTACCACTCTGATTGACGGTACTAAGGTGGACCTGAAGGGGTTCGAACCCTTGACCTCCACAATGCCATTGTGGCGCTCTCCCAATTGAGCTACAGGCCCATACCATCCACTTTAACACGTAACGGGTGTAATCCGGTACCGGCTCATTATATCACCGGCACGGCTCCCAGGCGAGTTCGGCGCTACTTACCATCCTTCCAGCCCATGGGACGGTTCTCTAATTGGGCGCGCCTACTACTCCTGATCGCAGCCTTTATCATATCAGTTGTAAGTTACAGGAGGAGCTACGCGCTCCGCTGTCCAGTGGACCTGAAGGGATTCGAACCCTTGGCCTCTACAGTGCGATTGTAGCGCTCTCCCAGCTGAGCTACAGGCCCAACAGCAAGACGGGATTTTAGCCCAGGCAACCGTTTTTGTCAAGCCAATCTCGCGCCTGCGCGGCGTGGATAGCGAGCTTACGCTTGACAGACTTATCTCCTGCCCTATCATTAACGTTCACATATTAGTCTGGAGAGTTCATGAAAAAGCACGACATCACGCTTGAATATTGCGTTCCCTGAAACTATTGGCCTCGCGCCGCCCGTGTGGCGGACGAAATTATGTCAAACTACCATCACGTCATCGAGCAATTTACCCTGATCACCGGCACAAAGGGCGTGTTTCACTTCACGGTCGACGGCCAGACGCTATTCTCTAAAAAGGAGATNGGGCGGCATGCCGAGCCGGGCGAGGTATTGCGCCTGTTCCAGGAATTTATCGGGCCGGACGTGGAATCATACCCCAAATGAGTTACTTCGGGATGCTCATTCATCTTCATACGTGAAGAAGCCGCGGCCCGTCTTTCGGCCGAGCATCCCCGCGGCAACCATTCGCCTCAGGAGGGGCGTCGGCCGGTAGCGATCGTCGCCCCACTCCTCAAACAAGCCCGTCATTACACCCAGGACAGCGTCCAGGCCGATGATGTCGGCCCAGGCCAACGGCCCGATCGGATAGTTCATGCCCAGGCGCATGGCCTTGTCGATGTCGTCGGCCGAGGCCACGCCTTCCATCAGCAACCCGGCCGCCTCATTGATCAGGCAGCAGATCGTCCGCGCCCGCACCAGTCCCGGCCCATCAGCCACGACGATGGTTTCCTGACCAAGCCCCTGCCAGAACAGATCGGCCTGCACCAGCGCTGACTCGTCGGTCTGTAGAGCGCTGGTCAACTCGATNATCCCCTCATCGGGCACAGGGGGCAGNACGGCAAAACCGACGACGCGCTCCGNCCGTCTCGTCCACGATGCCGCCTGTGTGGCGCTGGTGGCCAGGCAGGAGGTCAGGATCAGCGCGTCATCGGGCAGGTAGGAACTCAGGGCCATCAAAAGCTCCTGTTTGGCTGCGGCCGATTCGTTATGCAGCTCAATGGCTATTTCGACGTCGGCCAGCTTTTCGGCCACAAATTCAGCCTCCATCGCCCCCAGGAAGTCTTCCACAAGGAACACCTGCACGTCATGGGCGGCGCGACGGCAGAGGCGTTCGACCTCATCGACGAAAGGTATTTCACCGGCTATCAGAATTCTCATGTGATTTCTCCAACCTGATTAAGAGGCTGCGCCTCTTTCCAAAAAGCCGAGCACAGCGTTGTTGAATTGTTCCGGCTGGTCGATCGGCGTGGCGTGGCCGGAATCTTCAACCAGCAAAAATTGAGCGCTGGGTATGCGGCCTNTGTATTCCCGCTTCGCGTCCAGCGGCGTGTAATCTCTGTCACCGGATACAACCAGCACAGGACAGCGTATCTCAGCGATCCGNTCCGCGACGCTCCAGCCCACAATCGCTCGCAGTGCAGCCAGATAGGCGTCCCGATCGTTCTGGCTCCACCGAGTGATAAATTGCTCCCGCAGGTACGACTGCTCCGGTTTGGGGAAGAGTCGCTTGCTTAGAAACTGGCCGGTCCGCGATGGGCCGAACATCTGCGCCAGGGCAAGCCTCTGTTGAATTCGAAGCCATTCGCTCGCATTCCGCGGCACCAGTGCCGGACCGCTGTTCNCGATGACCAGGCTACGCACCCGTTCGGGGCGATCGACAACCAATTGGAAGGCGATCATGCCGCCCATCGACAAGCCGACGATGTGGGCTGAATCGATTTGCAGCGCGTCNAGCAGCCCGATCACATCGTCGGTCATCATCGGCNCGCTGTAGGGGCCGGGCGGCTTGTCCGATTCACCGTGGCCGCGCATATCGGCCGTGATGNCGCGGTAGCGCGCGGCGAAGAAAGGCGCCTGAAACGCCCAATCTTCGCCCCGCGAGCCAAGGCCATGCAGAAATAGCAGCGGTGCGCCCTGCCCTTGCTCGGTATAGGACAGGTTAATTCCGTTTATGTGGAGCGTCGGCATGATCACCCTGCAGGGTAGTGTTCACGATGACAAGGGCTGGGTATTCCTCACGCAGCCAGGCAACCAGGTTGCCGATTGCGTGATGGACACCNTGCGTCGGCCGCGGAAAGCCCATTTCCGCTAATGAAATGACGANCTCGCCGCTTGCCCGGGAGCGCATTTCCAACCCGATGCGCTGCAGGATCGGCCCTTCGTTGATATAAGTCTCAATCAGCAATTTGCCGTCGCGCAACGATTGATAGACCTCCACAAAACGAATCCGGGTTGTTCCTANTTCGACGTCATGCGGTCGAAATTTGCGGCCGATCTCCTCGATCGTCGCCGGAAGCCGAAAAACAACGTGGGGCATCGGTAACTCCTTGGGAATGGGAAAGCGCTCCGTGACCAGCAGTTCGTTGCGCCGCCATTTGAAATAGCGCGGCCGCCGGCCTTCGCTNAGCGCAACCTGNTCATATTTCGTCCGAACCCGTCCTTCGTCNTGGTGCTCATATGTGCNCCTAGTCCGGCTATGGAAATATGGGCTGTCTTCTAGAGATGCGGCTATTTGGCCGGCGTACTCGTCATGGTCGGTAGCGATATCGAGAAAGGAACCAGGTCTCAGGCGCGAAGCGAGCAGAGACAGGAATTCGCCATTGATCAGGCGACGGCCGGCATGGTCTTTCTTGGGCCACGGGTCGGGATAATTAATGTACGCGCCCGCCACAGTGCCGGGNTCGCAAAGCGCCTGTAACGCCGACCGGGCATCAGCCTGCATCAGCCTCACATTGGTCAGCCCCAGGCGCGCCACTTTCCGACCGGCGTTTCGCAGCGATGGAATCGATATCTCCAGCCCCAGGATATTCGCGTCGGGCAACTTCTGGGCCAGGTCGACAAGAAACAAGCCGCTCCCGAATCCGATCTCCAGCACCAATGGCGCCTCGCGACCGAACATTAAAGGCCAATCAGCGGGCCAGGCGAGTTGCTCGACTTTATACCAGACACTCAAAGACATCCCGCCTATTATATGGCGTACTGTCGCCACGCGCAGCCGCGAGCCGACCGTCTTGCGGGTCCGGTTGCGCCGTGCTGGCACATGGGCCACAATACGCATTCCTACCTAACTCATTGGATCGGATAGTATGCAGCGTGAGATACGAATTTTGGGCGTGCCCATGGATTTGGGCCAAAACCGGCGCGGGGTGGATACAGGACCCAGCGCCGTTCGCTATGCGAATCTTAAGGCGCGGCTGGAACGACTGGGTCACGTCGTCCACGACGAGGGCAACGTCGCCGTGCCCAACCCTGAAGAGCACGTCGCGGAAGGCACAGGCCGCCGCCTGCAGGCCATCACCGCCGTGTGCCAAACCCTCTATGATCGCGCGTGTCCGTGGATCGAAGCGGGCGAATACGCCATATTCCTGGGTGGCGACCATAGCATTAGTATCGGCTCCGTCGCCGCCGCCGCCCACGACGAGCCGATCGGCGTGATCTGGATCGACGCCCACTCCGACTATAATACCCCTGAAACCTCGCCCAGCGGGAACATTCACGGCATGCCGGTGGCAACGCTGGTGGGCGAAGGACCCGAGCCATTGGTCAACATCGGCCGCCTCGGTCCCAAGCTGGACGGCTCCCAGATCGTGCAAATTGGTATTCGCAGCCTGGATGAGATCGAGCGCGAACGGCTGATCCGCAGCGGTATCCACGTCTTCACCATGCGCCACATCGATGAACTGGGCATGGCCGTCGTCGCCAGACAGGCGCTGGATCGTCTACGCCATTTCTCTCGCATTCATGTGAGCCTGGATATGGATAGCCTCGACCCGGCCGAAGCGCCGGGCGTGGGCACGCCAGTGCCAGGGGGAATGACCTATCGGGAAGCCCATTTGTTGATGGAAATCTTGGGCGACAGTGGGCGGGTCGAATCGCTTGACATCGTGGAGATCAACCCGATTCTTGACAAATCCAACATGACGGCCGAGCTGGCCGTGGAATTGGCGACTTCCCTGCTGGGCCAAAGAATTTTGTAATAAAGGATCCCATAAATGGCTGCACTTACCCGTGGGCTGGGAGCAGAAAAATACGACCGTGTATATAGCGACCGCGAACTCGTCGTTCGCATCGTCAATTACTTTCGGCCGCACAAGGCCAAGGTCATCGTCATCAGCATCGCCCTCTTCATGATCGCCGCCATGGGCGCTTTGCTGCCCATCATCATTTCTCGCAGCCTGANCTCGAATGCCGANGGCGGCGCGTATCCGCTCAATCTGGTCATCCTCGTGTTTGCTATCGGCGTGGCGACGTGGGCTTTTTCGGCCGTCCGCCGCTATTTGACCGCGCAGGTAATTGCCGATGTGGTTATGTCCATGCGTGACGATGCCTTTGACGCTGCCATGGGACAGGACCTCTCATTCTTCGATGAGTTCAGCACGGGCCGTATCGTCAGCCGGATCACCAGCGACACGCAGGAATTCGGCGAAGTCGTGAATATCGCCACAGACGTAATAAGCCAACTGACCGTGGCGTTCATCCTCATCTTCGTGCTATTTACCATAGACTGGCGGTTGACGCTGGCCGTGTTGGCGATGACTCCGATCGTCGCCTTCGTTGCCCTGGCCTTTCGCCGGCTGGCCCGCGATGTCACACGCCAGAGCTCCCGCGCCCTGGCCGAGGTCAACAAGGCTATCCAGGAAGCAGTCAGTGGCATTCGCGTGGCGAAGAACTTCCGGCAAGAACAGGCCATCTACAACGAATTCATGGGCGTAAATGAGCAGTCCTACCGGATCAACATTCGGCGCGCGTTCGTGCTGGCCAATATCTTCCCCACGCTCAACGCCCTGGCGGGGCTGGGCACGGCCGCGCTGGTCTACTTCGGCGGCCGCAGCGCCGTCGCGGGGGCCATTAGTATTGCGTCGTGGTATCTCTTCGTCACGACGGTCGACCGGTTTTGGTTTCCGGTGACAAACCTTTCCGCTTTCTGGAGCCAGTTCCAGGCAGGCCTGGCGGCCACTGAACGCGTGTTTGGGCTTATTGACGCCGATTCCAGCGTTGTGCAAAACGCGGACAGCCTGGTAGAAACGCTGCGCGGCGAGATCGTCTTCGACCACGTTTTCTTCCGTTATTCCAGCCAGGAACAGGTGCTAAACGACTTCAGCCTGCACATCAAGCCGGGAGAGAGCGTCGCCCTGGTCGGCCACACAGGAGCCGGCAAATCGAGCATCATCAAGCTGGTGGCGCGGTTCTATGAATTTCAGGAAGGCACAATCACGGTGGATGGCGTGGACATTCGCTCTCTTGATTTGAAAAGCTATCGCGACAAATTAGGGGTGGTTTCGCAGGTGCCGTTTCTTTTCGCGGGCACGGTGGCTGACAACATCCGCTATGCCTGCCCCGGCGCGTCGGACGAGCACATCGAGGCTGTCGCGCGCAAGATAGGGCACGGGGAATGGCTGGAGACGCTGCCCGACGGCATACACAGCGAAGTNGGCGAGCGAGGCAGCCGGCTGTCCATGGGGCAGCGGCAGCTGGTAGCGCTGACTCGCGTACTGGTTCAGGCGCCTAGCATCTTCATCCTCGATGAGGCAACGGCCAGCGTTGATCCGTTCACTGAGTCGCANATCCAGCAGGCGTTGGACCTTATCATGGCCAACAGCACGGCCATTATCATCGCCCACCGGCTATCAACCGTGCGGTCGGCCGACCGTATTATCGTCCTGAAGAAGGGGCAGATCATTGAAGAGGGCAATCACAAGCGTCTGATGGCCCAGGGCGGGCATTATGCGGAGCTATATGACACTTACTTCCGGCATCAGTCTCCGCAGGCTATCCACACGCCTTCGTGGTTGAGAGAAAACCAGGCCGGCGCGTGACGCGGCTGGATAAGTTTAGGGAGATGGTTCGGTCACGCTGAGAAAATCGCGGGCCACCCACCCTTCGACTCCGCCCTCGGTCAGCACTTGCTGCCAGAGTAAATCGTCGGATGATTCCTGGCCCGCGAGGAGGGTCACGATCGTCCCGTCAAGCAGCCACTCCAGCTGTTCGCCGGACGTGCCGGGCGCGCCGCGCAGCCAAACCCCAACCCCGCTACTGACCGTGGCCGTTACCGGCGCAGTCGTCGCTGTCGGTTCGGCCGTAGCCGCGGGCGTGGGCGAAGACGGCGGGCTGGTGGGAGACGGCTCGGCGGTAACCTGCGCAGGTGGTTGTGTAGCTACGGCTTCCGTGGGAATGACGTCCACTGCAGGGACGGTAAGAGTAGGCTCTGGTGCGGCACTACCGAGGCCGGAGAAGAGCGGCCGCACGGCGAAGATGCCCAGAAAGATCAAGCCGATGACCAAGGAAAACGCGGCGCGAATCCAGTAAACCTGGCTGGTGCGTTTCGCCTCGACCTGGCCCACATTGTACGCCTGTCGATGAACATTGGAACGGGCTCCCAAAGCCTTCGAAGCGAAGTATAAAGCGGCCAGCAACAACAGACCGGCCAGCGAGAGGAGTACAATGTTCAGTACCTGGTTCACGTTCACTAATAGATAAACAATTTAAAGATAACGCGNTTTGAGTGAGATAACTCTTGGAAATACGCGTCATCTGTGAAATCTGTGGATTCTTCCTCTATTNGAAGAATCAGGATTGGGCTGACTCGTCGTCAACTGTATCAGCTACACCCGGATTCGCAAAGCTGGCCTTAGCTTCTTCCCATAGAGCGTCCATCTCGGCAAAGGTCAGTTGGCTCCATGCCAGGCCCCGCGCGGTGACAAATTTCTCCACCTGCTGAAACCGTCTTGAAAAGCGATCATTCGCCTCACGCAGGGCGACTTCCGCCTCGACGCCCAGCCATTGGGCCAGATTGGCGACTACGAATAGCACATCGCCCAATTCCAGGCGTAACTCTTCGGGCGTGGCCGCCTCGCGAAGTTCGCCCAGCTCTTCATCGAGCTTCTCATAAACACCCGAAATGTCCGGCCAATCAAAGCCCGTTTTGGCCGCCTTGGCCTGGATCTTTTGGGAGCGCATCAGAGCCGGCAGGCTGGATGGAATTCCGCTCAACCGGGAATTGAATTCATCTTCCGGCCGGTCGGCTTTCTCCATCTGCTTGAGTTTTTCCCAGTTACGCAACACCTCGGCCGTATCGCTCACCTGCCAGTCGCCCCACACGTGCGGGTGACGTCGCTTGAGCTTGGCCTCGATTCCGGCTATCACATCGCTCAGGGTGAAGTCGCCCGCTTCGGCCGCCATCTGCGTCTGCATTACAATGTGATAGAGTAGATCGCCCAGTTCTTCCCGCAGGTTTTCGGTGTCTTCGGCGTCGAGCGCGTCGAGAACTTCATAGGCTTCTTCCAGAAAGCCCGTCCTCATGCTTTGCGGGGTCTGCTCCTGATCCCACGGACATCCGCTCGGACTCCGCAGCACGGCGACCGTTTCGGCGAGGGTAGGCAGTCCAGCTTTTACAGGCAAGGGGGGGACAAACAAGCTGGTCAGGTGGTCGATGTGGCCGCTGCGGTCTATCTCGTATAGCGGTGACCATTCAACCAACTGATCCTTTTCACCGGCCGAGTGGAGCAGTGCCGCCCTGTGTTCAGCCGGGTAGACACTCATCAACGCCAGCTTCACCTCGCTGGCTACCATCCGGCTATATACCTGCCCCAGCAAGAGNGGCACGTCCGGGTTGATGGGCGGGTAATAGCGGGCGGCCACCTCAACGGCATCGANGATCTGGAGGCCGTCTAGCGCGTCCATCTCTACGGCCGCCAGCGCGGGTTCTACAAAACTGATACCCGGCACAACTCGCACGGAAATNCCAGCTTCCTTGGCCGCACGCAGGATAGCCATGACCGTCGACTCGCCGACAAAAGGGTTGCCCGGCACAGCATAAACCACATCCTTCTCAGTCGCTATGCGAAGAACTTCCTCAGTGATTTGACGATAAACTTCGTCAAATCGCTCGGCGCTCTGATAGATTTCATCAAAGGTGTGGCGCTTGATCCGCTCGGGCAGTCCGTCCACCGCCGGGTGGCGACCGGTGCGCAGATAAACGGTATCGGCCGCGGAAAGGAGATGCCAGGCCTGAATGGTGATCAGGCCGACATCTCCGGGTCCGAGACCAACAATTGTGATGGTCATGTTTGAAGAGCTGCGCCAACAGGGGTGACAGCGCAGCTCGGTTCTACCTCGATTGGGCGAGGCTTAACGCTTGGTATAGGTCGGGGCCTTGCGGGCGCGCTTGAGACCTGGCTTTTTGCGTTCCTTCACGCGGGCGTCGCGTGTCAGATGGTCTCCGGCGCGAAGCGGCGCGCGTAGATTCTCGTCATACTTGACAAGCGCGCGAGCCAAGCCAAGGCGCACCGCGCTGGTCTGNCCGGTGATGCCACCGCCTTGAACCAGCACGGTCACATCGACTTTGCCCATAAGCTCGCTGTCCTCCAGGGGGCCGATCAATGTCTGGTAATCGCCATAGCGCGGGAAAAACTCCTGCACTGGCTTGTCATTGACAATGAACGACGGCCCTTCTTCCTGGCCTTCTTCACGAAAGTAGATGCGCACGCGCGCGGAGGCTTCTTTACGACGCCCGATTCCCTCGAAATATTCGCTCATATTTGATTCCTCTTAACCTGGTTGAGACCGGGTTCTTACAGCTCCAATGGCTGCGGTTGCTGCGCCTCGTGTGGATGCTCCGCACCGGCGTATACCTTCAACTTCTTGAACATCTTGCGGCCAAGCGTGTTCTTGGGCAACATGCCGCGAACCGCCGATTCGATCACGCGCTCGGGATGTTGCTGCAGCTGATCCCGCAGGGTGATNTCCTTCAGGCCGCCGATGTAGAGCGAGTGGCGGTAATATTTCTTCTGCTCCAGACGGCGGCCGGTCACAGCGATCTTGTCGGCGTTCACGACGACCACGAAGTCGCCGCAATCCACCGAAGGGCTATAAGTCGGCTTGTGCTTGCCCTTCAAGATCGTCGCCACACTCGATGCCAGGCGACCCAGGGTTTGCCCCTCGGCGTCTACAACGTACCAAGCGCGCTCTATCTCCGCAGGTTTGGTTACGTAAGTTTTCATCTAATTCCTCCACCGGCGGGCGGCCGGATATTCAGGTCCTCATTCATTATCATATTCTACAGATATCAGGTAAAGCCCATGAGCCGGGGCCGCCGTCGCCGAGCGTTTTCGCTCTTGCGCCGCCAGCGCGTCGGCAAAATCGCTGACCGACCATTTGCCACAGCCAACGACCTTGAGCGACCCCACGATACTGCGCACCATGCGATGCAGGAAGCCATTGGCGCAGATCTCGAAAATCGCCATCTGCTCCTCTTGCCGCCACATCGCTGAGTACACCTCGCGTACCGTGCTCTCGCCGACGGTCGGTCGGCCAAATGTCGCGAAGTCGCGAGCCCCGACCAGCAGGGCGGCCGCTTCGTTCATCTGGCCCAGATCCACCCCCTGGGCGACGTGCCAGGCGCGATGGCGCCACAATGGCTGGCGAACCGGCGCGTTCAGGATAAGGTAGCGATACGTTCGACGGCGGGCGTCAAACCGTGGATGAAACCCCGGTTGAGCCTCCACCAGCTCACTCACGACGATATCCTCCGGCAGATTCGCATTCAAGGCGCGATGCAACGCTGTCAGCCCATGCTTGTCCGGCCACTCAATTGTAAACCNGATGACCTGTCCCAGCGCGTGAACGCCGGTATCTGTCCGCCCCGCCCCNAGCACCCTAACCGGGTGCTCTACTAGCCGGGCCAGAGCCTGTTCCAGTTCCGCCTGAACCGAAGGAACGCCGCGTCGTTGTCGCTGGAACCCATAGAAGCGGGTTCCATCATATTGAACGGTCGCCCGATATGTACGGGCCTCGACGCTCTTCGTTACCTCCGGCTCAAACGTCACGCAATTCGATTAGTCTTCAACCAGCATCAACACGGCCATATCGGCATTATCACCGGGCCGCCGGCCAATCTTCACCATGCGGGTATAGCCGCCCGGACGATTCGCATACCGGGGAGCGATCTCCTCGAACAACTTGCGAACGACGTCAATGTCCTCAAATGTTCCGTCTTCCGCTTCCGTCGTGCGCGTGTTGGGCAAGCGCGAAGCCGCCAACCGGCGCGCNTGNAGCACGGAACCCGGTTGTTCTTCNTTNTGNGCCAGACCGCGCTTGGCCAGNGTGATCATCTTCTCCGCGGCCGGGCGGATGGTGCGCGCCTTGGCCTCGGTCGTCGTAATCTGTTCGAACACCAGCAAATCGGCGATCAGGTTTCGCCGCAGGGCGTTGCGATGGGCAGTGTCGCGATTTAGTCTGCGGCCATGTACTTTATGACGCATCGTTATCTCCTCTAAAAGCCATCGGAGGCTTAGGCCGACCGCTTGGCCTCATCTTCTTCGGACAGGAAACCCTTTAACCGAAGCTGTTGTTTTAATTCATCCAGCGACTTGTCACCGAAATTACGGATGGCCAGCATCGTCTCTTCGCCACGGTCCAGCATCTCCAGCATCTCGCCAACCTTGGTGATGCCGGTGCGCTTCAGAGAGTTGAAGACGCGAACGCTGAGATCGAGCTGNTCGATNGGCGTNTCGTAAATNTCGTTGGGNATCGTTTCTTCTTCNTTCTCTTCCTCAACGGTGACAAANGTCTCTTCGCTGACGCCGGCNATCGGCCGCAGGTGCTGNATNAGNATCTGNGCCGCCTGGGCCANCGCCTCTTCNGGCTTGATGGTGCCGTCNGTCCANATCTCCATNACGGTGCGATCGTAGTCGGCTACCTGGCCCACGCGTGTCTTTTC
>JAACJX010000490.1 GCA_014237545.1 Ardenticatenia bacterium
GCTTAGATCGGCCGCTGAATGAGGGCAAATGGTGTCTATGGCAAACAAGCGGTTACCATGGCGTGTCAGAATGACTTTACGCTTCTGGACCTCCACAGTCATCAACTGGCCTTCGTGGACGCTCTCCGCATTCGCAACATCAAAAAATCCATTCGCCTTCGCCGGCGTATCCTTTTTGAATAGTGGCATTCTCTGCTCGCTCACCGGGCATGTAAATAATAGCCTGGACAATTCCAGATTATCCCGAACATGGAGTTTAACCACAAACCGGCTAATACCATCAATCCTAGCCTTTCATTTCCAGGCCACCACTTTGGTGGAACTTACACCTTTAACCCATTGAGCCGGGTTTTGGGCAGTAGCCAGAGAAAGCATATAATCATACCTATTATGACGGTCACAGAAGTTAGAGCTTTTCCAGTCAGTTCCACTGTGGTGATGCGAAGCGCATTGTTCGCCCTGGCAAACATGGGTGCCACTCTGCAACCCTATAACGAGGAGAGTGGCGTGATCGTCGCCACGGTTTCTAAATGGTTAGGCTTGCAAAAACAAGATGTTGTAGCCCGCGTCCGCACGTTCGAGGGAACCAGCCAATTGGAGCTTGACGCGCCCGACTTCGAGAAAGCGCGAGAATTGCTTCAGCTGATCGCCTCCTACGTGCGGGATGGTGGTCGCGTTCAGGCGAACGCAACGATGCAATGGGTTGACTTGCAACGCCTGCAAGCCAGCAAGGCCAAGCGGCAGGAACTGAGTTCCAAGGCGCGAAAACTTCTCTCGGGCGGCGCTCCATCGACGTCCCTTCCGGCCGTGGTGGAAGAAGAACCATCAGCACTCGTCGCCGTGGATGATCCGGCCCAACCCATTGGCCCATCGATGGACGAACCGATAGCCATCCCCGACAACCCCGGCGTGCTGGTCAAGAATCGGCAGAACATGCTTCTTGAGCTAAAGGTAGATCCACAGATCTTTACCGACCGCTCAGGATTCGTCACAATGTGCAATGTTTGCTACGCGCCGACGCTACGCGGCAGTGCGTTTTGCCCCAACTGCGGCCGCCCACTCACCCTGGAGGCCGTCCAGCCCGAAATGCGCGAAAAGGCCGGCAAATCGGCAAATTCGAGTCTGACATACGGTTTGATTGGACTGGCACTCAATGCGGTTCCGCTGTTGGTGCTGGTTCTTCCTGCTCTACTATCCCAGGGTGAGGCCGGACTACTCGATAGCATACGCGCCACATTGACACCGCTGACTATTGCTCTGGCAGTTTTATTGGGTATATTGCCGGCCATGATCCTGGGCTTCATGGCCTTGCGCCAGGGCCAGCGAGCGTCATGGTATCTAAACCTCCCCGCAGTGCTGGAACAAAGCGGCCGTGGGAAAGCAGGATTTGGCGGTGCGTTGGGCTGGCTCAGCATTTACCTGGGCATTGGTTGGATCCTGCTCATAATAATAGCCCTTATCTGAGTTAACGTTCGTTCAACATGCCGGCCACTCTATAGTCGTGGTCACATCGGCAAGGTACAATTGCATCAATGTTGAAGAATCAACCTTCTGCAAATGGGGATTCCCCAACTCCTATTCAATTTACAGCTGTCAACTATGGCGGGCAGGCCGTTATAGAGGGCGTTATGATGCGCGGGTCGCGCGCGCTGTCCGTCGCTGTCCGTGACCCTGAGGGAAACATTGTTGTCCACACCGAACCGTTAGACACTCGTATCTATGGCGGTCGCCTTGCCAGGATTCCGTTTTTACGCGGCTTGACTCTGCTTTGGGACGCGCTCGGTCTCGGGATAAAAAGTCTGCTCTTTTCGGCCGAAGTGGCCCTTCAGGAAGAGGCAACCAAAGATGCTGATGGGAACCCGGAAAAGGTATTCGAAGGCCCGGTACAATGGACTCTGGTCGCTTTTTCACTCTCCCTCTCCATCTTGCTGTTTTTTGTGCTGCCTACATTTCTTGCCCATTTCATCGAGCGGGTCGCCGGCCTCCAGGATTCTCCCGTGGCGGTAAACTTCATTGAGGGAGCAATTCGTCTGATTCTTCTGGTCGGCTATATCTGGGTGATCGGCCTAATGAGTGATGTCAAGCGCCTTTACGGATATCACGGAGCCGAACACAAGACAATTAACGCATACGAAGCCGGGGCCGAATTAACTCCCACGTCTGTCGCGCGGTTTCCGCTGGAGCATCCTCGCTGTGGTACGGCATTCCTGCTGAGCGTAGTCGTCATTTCCATCCTGATTTACAGCCTTCTGCCACCGCTTGACCTGATCCCGCGTATCCTTTCGCGCCTCGTGCTCTTGCCCGTGA
>JAACJX010000205.1 GCA_014237545.1 Ardenticatenia bacterium
CCTCGACGCCTGCAACGCGGGCGCCACATCGGAGCAGTACCGCGCGGCCGTGCTTCGCCGGATCAACTACTTTCGCGGCATGGCCGGCGTGCCGGAAATCAGCGGACTGGATAGCGACTATAACGCCAAGGCCCAGGCCGCGGCGTTGATGATGAGCGTGAATATTGACCTCGATCACGTGCCGCCATCCACCTGGAAGTGTTATACCGCCGCCGGGAGCGAGGGCGCGGGCAGCTCCAACCTTGCCCTGGGCTATAGCGGGACGAACGCCCTGAGCCACGGCTACATGCGCGACAACGGCGGCAACAACTTCGCCGTCGGGCATCGCCGCTGGATCTTGTACCCCAAAACGCAGATGATGGGGACCGGCGACATCCCCGCCTCCGGCAGCTATCCGCCGACTAACGCCCTGTGGGTCTTCGACGTCGATCACTTCTCCGGCCCCCGCCCGGCCACCCGCGATGATTTTGTGGCCTGGCCGCCGCCCGGCTTCGTCCCCTACCAGGTCGTCTACCCGCGCTGGTCGATTTCCTATCCGGGGGCGGATTTCAGCCGAGCCACGGTGGCGATGACCCGCGCCGGCCAGGGTGTGGCCGTCAAGGTGTTGCCCGTGTACGATGGCTACGGCGAAAACACTCTCGTCTGGGAGCCTCAAGCCAACTTCGCCAACGCGGCGGCTGACACCCGGTATGCGGTCACCGTCGGCAATGTCCTCCTCGACGGACGCGCCCGCAGCTTTTCCTATACCGTGATCGTGTTCGACCCGGCGAAGTAAAGCGCGAGCGCATAATCCAGCCAAAGCCAAAAGACCTGGCAGGTGGGCGAATTACAACTTGGGTTAACAAGCAGGTTCATCGCCCCCCTGCCAGTTCAGTAATGCCATGTGCCCCACGTTGCCCTGCCCCAGAACCGGGCTTTGGTTAAACTCTGGATTTAAACGGCTTAATTGTTCACCCCTCCCCGCTTTTCCGTTATACTTTTCCCAATCATTTCCACCCTGCANTCAGGCATCGTTTGCCATTCTGTGAGCGGCGACGCATCGTCATAGTTCGAAAATCGCCCGCGTCGCCCGAACCGCGACTGATAATCTCATACCTACGTTCTCGCCGGCTGGTCAGGAAAGTGGGCCATACAATTTAAGAGACACCATTTATGCACCAGGACTTCACGCTGTTTGCCTCCATCACGATGGCGGTGCTGCTCGCTTTCATCGGCGGCTTCGTCGCCCGCAAGCTGAACATTCCCACCCTCGTCGGCTACCTCGTGGCCGGGCTGGTTATCAGCCCCTTCACCCCCGGCTACACGGCCGACACCAACGCCGCCGCCCAGCTGGCCGAGATGGGCGTAGTGTTCATGATGTTCGGGGTCGGGCTCCACTTCTCGCTCAAGGACCTGTGGAACGTGCGCGCCATCGCCATCCCCGGCGCGCTCCTGCAGACCACCCTCTCGACGCTGCTGGGTCTGGCTGTCAGCCAGTTGTGGGGCTGGACGTTCGAGGCTGGCCTGGTGCTCGGCCTGTCCATCTCCGTGGCCAGCACGGTCGTCTTGCTGCGCGGCCTGGCCGACAACGGCCTCGTCTCAACGCCCCACGGCCGCGTCGCCATCGGCTGGCTCGTGTTCGAAGACCTGGCCACCATCGCCATCCTCGTCCTCATGCCGGTGCTGGTCAGCGACAGCGGGGGCAACCCCGTGCTGGCCGTCTCCTGGGCGCTGCTGAAGACGGCCATTTTCGTGGCCATCATGCTGCTTGTCGGGGCGCGGCTGCTGTCGTGGCTGCTCACGCAAATCGCCTTCACCCGCTCGCGAGAGTTGTTCATCCTGGCCGTCGTGGCCATGGCCATCGGCATCTCCTTCCTGGCCTACGAGTTGTTCGGCGTGTCGCTGGCCCTGGGCGCGTTTCTGGCCGGCGTCGTCGTCAGCGAGTCGGACGTCCACCACCAGGTTGGGGCTGAAGTCGTGCCGTTCCGCGATTTCTTCGCCGTGCTCTTCTTCGTGTCGGTCGGAATGCTCGTCGACCCGGCGGTGGTCTTCGCCAATTTTGGCAAAGTCATCACCCTGGCGCTGCTGGTCATCGTCGGCAAGGGGCTGATCACCCTGCTGCTGGCCTTTGTGCTGCCGTCGTCGGCGCGCACGATGATCGTCGTCGCCGCCGGCCTCAGCCAGATCGGCGAATTCACCTTCATCGTCGGCCAGACGGGCGTCTACCTGGGATTGCTCGACGGCGATCAATACGGCCTGATCCTGGCCGCGGCGGTCATCTCTATTCTCGTCAACCCGCTGATGTACCGGCTGATCCAGCCCACCGAGCGGTTCTTGCGTCGCATCCCGTTCATCTGGCGGCGCATGGAGCGCGGCGGCCCCACGCCGGAAGCATTCTCCGAACAGATGGAAAACCACGTCGTCATCGTCGGCTACGGTCGCGTCGGCCGCCACATCGGCGGCATCCTCCAGCGACTGGGCGAGGAGTTCCTGGTCATCGAGCAGGACATGGCCTACGCCACCGATTTGCAGGCCCAGGGCATCAAGACGATGTTCGGCGACGCCGCCAACTCGGAGATCCTGACCCACGTCTGCCTCGACTGCGCCCGGGCGCTGGTCGTCACCGTGCCCAACGAAACGACGGCCGAATTGATCGTCGGCGCGGCCCACATCATCTCGCCCGACCTGCCGATCATCGTCCGCGCCGAGACGGAAGACCGGCTCGACGACCTGATCCGGCTGGGCGCGACCCACGTCATCAACCCGGAGATGGAGGGCGGGCTGGAGATATTGCGCTACACGCTGCTGACGCTCGACTACTCGACCGGGCAGATCCAGCACTACATCGACACCGTCCGCAGCGACACCTATGAGGGCATCTGGCCCGGCGACCGGGGCTATCCGGTGCTCGACCAGCTGCTCATGTCCACCCGCGGCGTGGAGATCGCCTGGCTGCCGCTGGCCGAGGACAGCCCCCTCCGCGGCCTCACGCTGGCCGAAGCCAACATTCGCTCGCGGGTGGGCGCGTCGGTGGTGGCCCTGGTGCGCGACCAGCACGTCATGGCCAACCCCAAGTCCCACATCCAGTTCGAGACCGGTGACCTGCTGGGGCTGATNGGCGAGCCGCACGAGCTGGAAGCGGCCGCGGGATTGATTGCCCCCGGCACGGACGTGGAGGCAGGCGAGGCGGTAGCGGTGTAGGAAAATCCCATATCCAGGTGTACAAAGGAATGGAACGCGGATGACACGGATTTTCACCGATTATTGCCGGTAAAAATTTTCGCTTGCGGCCGGCCAANNAACCTTACTGCGGGAAGGAACAGAGGGTCCACCTCACAATGGGCTCATACATCTGTNTTCATCCGCGCGATCCGCGTCCTATTACTCTTCTTGCGATAGACCTGAGCCTGCGTCTTGCACGCTTCGGAGTCTGGTGGTATAAATTTATTCGCTGGAGCCTCCTGCGTGTTGCCCACGTTGACATTCCTGCCCTCAACTTGGCTTCCGGCTGACACCCGCGCGATAAAAAGTGCTGATGCGGCCTGAATATAACGTTAAGCCTCTCAATCAAGTCGAACCATTNGAAAACGACCNGACGCGCCAGCGNCCNGGGNTTTCGGCCGCATCCCGCTATCGCCTTNCCCCGCGACTCAGTTCAATCCATGCCCCGNCCCCCATCACCCGGCAACCCGGCCGGGGCATTACCCGTTGGTTGCCAAAGGAGATCGGCCGCGTAAAAAGATATCCAACGATTCAACCGCTGGAAATTTTCCGGCCTGCGCCGGAACGACATCCGCTGATTGCCTATCTTGTTAGCCTATAAGGAAAACAGAGAGATGAAACGATTTCTGACTGTACTGGTTCTGTTGAGCCTGCTGGTCATCGCGACCACCAGCCTGATGGCCGCCCAGGAAGTGGGCGAAGTTGTCCCGTTGAACCCGGCCCCCTCGGCCGAGACGGGCGAGATGACCAACGAATCCTCGAATCTTTACTTCGTCGAGNTGGCGGGCAAGCCCACGGCCGACGGGGGTAAGGCCGCGGCCGTGAAGGCCGAAAAGAAGGCCTTCCGCGACGCGGCCAAGAAAGCCGGCGTCTCGTTCAAGGAGCGCTACGCCTTCGACACGCTGTGGAACGGCCTGTCCGTCTCCACCAGCTCGGCCAACGCCGGCCGGCTGGCCCAGNTGCCGGGCGTGAAGGCCATCTACCCGGTCTACACCGTGCAGATTCCCGAAACCTCTCCGCTGGCCGACCCCGAGCTGGCGACGGCGCTGGCTATGACCGGCGCCGACATCGCTCAGAGCGAGCTAGGCTATACCGGCAAGGGCGTCAAGGTGGCCATCATGGACACCGGCATCGACTATGACCACCCCGACCTGGGCGGCGGTTTCGGCAAGGGATATCGCGTGGTNACCGGCTGGGACTTCGTCGGCGACGATTACAACGCCGACCCGTCGGCCGCNGGCTACAACCCCGTGCCCGCGCCCGACAAGTTCCCCGATGACTGCAACGGCCACGGCACGCACGTGGCNGGCATCGTCGGCGCGAACGGCGACGTCGTCGGTGTCGCTCCCGAAGTGACCTTCGGCGCGTACCGCGTCTTCGGCTGCGCCGGCTCGACCACGGCCGACATCATGATCGCCGCCATGGAGCGCGCCCTGAAGGACAAGATGGACGTGCTGAATATGAGCATCGGCTCGGCCTTCATGACCTGGCCGCAGTACCCGACCGCCGCCGCCGCCGACCGCCTGGTTGAGCGCGGGATGGTCGTCGTGGCCTCCATCGGCAATAGTGGCGCCAGCGGCCTCTACTCGGCCGGCGCGCCCGGCGTGGGCAACAACGTCATCGGCGTGGCGTCGTTCGATAACACCCATGTGGCGCTAAATACATTCACGATCAGCCCGGATAACACGTCCATAGGCTATGCGCCGGCAACAGGCGCGCCTTTGCCGCCCACCTCGGGCACCTATCCGATGGCTCGCACGGGGACACAAACGACAGCTAACGATGCCTGTAACGCCGTAGCTCCGGCCCCGGGCAGCCTCACTGGCAAAGTAGTGCTGATCCGCCGTGGCACATGCCCGTTCTATGAGAAGTCCTTCAATGCCCAGCAAGCCGGCGCGATTGCCGTGGTGCTCTATAACAACAGCGCCGGCCGTTTCAGCCCGACTGTGGCCGGCACGCCGCCCATTACCATTCCGGTCGTCGCCATTTCCGATACGGAAGGCAACCTGATTGACAGCCGCCTGGCGGCCGGGCCTGTTGATCTGACGTGGACCGACGATTACGGTAGCTTCATCAACCCCACCGGCGGTCTGATCTCCTCCTTCAGCTCCTACGGCCTGAACGCCGAGCTGACGCTGAAGCCCGACATCGGCGCGCCCGGCGGCCTGATCATGTCCACCTACCCGCTGGAATCCGGCGCCTACGCCACGATCAGCGGCACGTCGATGGCCAGCCCGCACGTGGCCGGCGCGGCGGCCCTGTATCTCCAGGCCCATCCGGCCACCCGCGCCGCGGACGTGCGCGACATCCTGCAGAACAGCGCTGATCCGAAGAACTGGTGGGGCAACCCGGCCCTTGGTCTCCTCGATAACGTCCACCGCCAGGGCGCGGGTATGGTCGACATCGACGACGCCATCCTGGCCACGACGCTGATCCAGCCCGGCAAGCTGTCGTTGGGCGAGAGCGAGGCCGGCCCGGCCACCCGTACGCTGACGATCAAGAACAATGGTTCGTCGGCCGNCACCTACGACCTATCCCACACCGTGGCCCTCGCTACTGGTGCGAATACCTTCACCCCGTCGTTCTTCAATGCGCTTGCTACGGTGGACTTCAGCGCGGCGAGCGTGACGGTTCCCGCTGGTGGCAGCAAATCCGTGGACGTAACCATCACCGCCAATGCGCTATTGCCCGACAAGAGCATGTACGGCGGCTACGTCGTCTTCACCCCGCAGGGCGGCGGTCAAGCCTATAGCGTNCCCTATGCCGGGTTCAAGGGCGACTACCAGTCGATCCAGGTGCTGACGGGCGGTGGNTTCGGCTTCCCGCTGGTCGGCCGCGCCACGCAATGCATCCGCGTCGTTGACGGCGAGTGCGTCGGCGGCATCTTCGACCTCCCACCGGCCGATTACGTCTATGACTTGACGTCAATCTATGAGATGCCGTCGATCCTNGTCCACCTGGACCACCAGGCGCGGGCGATGGAGATGGCGATCTACAGCGCCAAGAACGACAAGCCGGTCCACCCGGTATTCAACAAGTTCGTCGACACGGAGTACCTGTCGCGCAACAGCACCAGCACCGGCTTCTTCGCCTACACGTGGGACGGCACCCGCCTGCACAGCAACGGCGTGAAGTGGGAGAAGACCAAGCCGGTAGCGGACGGCGACTACTACATCGTAGTGCGCGTCCTGAAGGCATTGGGCGATCCCAACAACCCGGCCCACTGGGAAGAGTGGACCTCGCCGGTGATCACCATCGACCGGCCGTAATCTAACCGTACAGGTGCAACGCACTTCTGAAAGTGCGTCGCACCTCATTCTCACCAGCGAAAGGCGCTCCTCCGGGGGCGCCTTTTTGTTCCCTTGCCAGGGCGCGACCCTGCCCGCCCAGAGAATAAGCACTTTTACTTAGGNGAAATGAGCCAGCCGGACGGTGTGAAGCGCGTCTTTAGACGTTATGATGATAAGGACAAGCGTCAAGGGGAGCCAACCATGCGCACAATTGCCCGTATCCTGGCCGGGGTCATCACCGCCCTGGTCCTGCTGATCACTATCGCCGCTGTCGTGTCCGGTCTGATCAATCTGGGCCGCCCGACCGCGTCCGAAACGCCTGACGTCCTTAGCCCGGCCGAGCAGGCGCGGCTGGCTGAGTTCTTCCACGCCCATGAGACCGTGGGCGACGCCGTNTGGCCCGGCTGGGGCGCGGCCGACATCCCGGTCATCGCCTACAACGAGGCCAACGCCTTTCTCGTCGGCCTGCCCGACCCAGNCGACGGCTGGATCAAGGTGCCGCAGGACGAGCCGCGCGGCGGGCCGTGGCNGCCGGCCGGAGACCTGGTGGACGGCCGNCCCCTCTTCCGCCAGCCGCTGGCCGAGGGCGAAACGCCGCAAGCGTTCACCGTCCGCGTCGGCGNCCGTTGGGTGGCCTCGCTGACGACGATGGAGTGGCTGCAAATCGGCCTGGCCAACCAGATGCGCGGCGACCTGCCGCCGGTCGTGAATCTGGTGTTCCCCTACGGCCTGATGACCAGCCAGCTCGTCANCAGCAGCGACCACTACATCTCGCTCGTGGCCCACGAGGCGTTTCACGCCTACCAGGGATCGACCGCGCCGGAGCGGCTGGCCGCGGCCGAACGCGCCGCCGCCCGCGAGAANGCCTACCCGTGGGACGACGCCGCGCTGGAAGCGGCCTGGCAGGCCGAGCTCGACCTGCTGGCCGCGGCCGTGGCCGCCCCGCCCGAGGAAGCGACCGCGTATGCTCGCGACTTCCTGCGGCTGCGGGCCGAGCGGCGCGAGGCCGAAGGGCTGGCCCCAATGCTCGTTGAGTACGAGCGGCAGCGCGAATGGCTGGAGGGGCTGGCGCGATATGNCGAGCTNGGCCTGTGGCGCGAGGCCGCCGCCGGCTACCAGCCCAGCTCGGCCATCAGCGACGACCGGGANTTCGACGGCTACGATGGCTATGAGAAACGGCTGCAACGGGAGATCGGCCAGTTCGGCCGCATGGCCGATGACGCCGGCGACGGCCGCTTCTACTACAGCGGCTACGCCCAGGCCGTGCTGCTCGACCGGATCGACCCCGGCTGGAAAGCCCGCGCCTTTGCGCCGGACATGTTTCTGGAGGACTTGCTGCGGGAAGCGACGAGCCTCGCCATGAAGGAGTAACCGATCATGTCTCAGCATTATCGCCTATTCATCATGNTCCTGCTGTTGGCANTGGCTACCGGGTGCGGCAGCGCGGGAGACAACGGCGATGCCGGCGCGGAGGGTGCATTACGTTTCGTGGTTCAGGTGTCGAAAACGGCCATCGACGCATTCGAAATCGACCTCGGGTATGCCAACGACGGCGACACGACCCTTCCGGCNGATGACGCTTTCGAGGGCGCGTGGGAGCTGCGTGACGCGGCCGGGGAGTTGCGCGCCAGCGGCATGGTCCACACCCTGCCGGAAATCCCGCCCGGCACAGAGGCGCTGCCCTTGCGCTGGGAAGGGCAACTCGATCCCGGTATTTACCGTATAGTTTGGGGAGGGCGCGGGGAAGGCCATACAGCGGCGAGCTTCGAGGTGACCCAGGGGGCGGATGGGCCGCTGTTGGGCAGTGTCGAGGTCGGCGCCCCTTCGCCCGAAGACCCACCATTTATTGAATAGCGCCGCCGGGCTTGTCCCTTTCGGGCCGCCCGACGGCCGCTAGTGGAGATATGACTTCGATGTCCCCATCGACGATGAACCCATCCCGCGATCTGGNGATCCAGACCCAGGACCTGTCCAAGCAGTTCAACGGCCANANGGCCGTCGACGCGCTGAATCTGGAAGTGCCGCGCCACACGATCTTCGGCTTTCTGGGGCCGAACGGGGCCGGCAAGACGACGACGATGAAATGCCTGCTGGGGCTGGCGCGGCCGACCGGCGGCCGGGCGACGCTCTTTGGTCTCGACAGCCAGCGCGACAGCCTGGCCATCCGCCGCCGCGTCGGCTATTTGCCGCAGCAACCCCGCTTCTACGACACGATGACCGCCCGCGAGACGCTGCGCTTCACGGCCGGTCTGTTCTTCGACGGCTCCGCCGCGGCCGTCGAGCGACGCGTGAGCGAGATGCTCGATCTGGTGGGCCTGAGCGACCGGGCCGACCGGCCGGTGGGCAAGTTCTCCGGTGGCGAACTGCAGCGGCTGGGCCTGGCCCAGGCGCAGATCAACGACCCCGACCTGCTCATCCTCGA
>JAACJX010000043.1 GCA_014237545.1 Ardenticatenia bacterium
CAGAAGGAGCATCAATGCCAGCCGCGGCCGGTTCATCGAGCGGCTCAGCAGGGTCTGCTAATAGGTGACGGCCGCCGGCGGCTCGGCCAGCAGCTTGCGGTAGGCGCCCCGCCAGTCGGACGGCTTGCGGGTCATGGTCTTGATATGGATGTCATCGAAATGGGGCGACAGGTCGGCCAGCAATTCGGGCAGTAAATCCCACGCCTCATGGCGGATGACGTCGTCGATGTTGGCGGCCAGTTCGGGAATCCACTCCCAGTCGCGCACGAATCGCTCCACCTTCATCCAGTAGCCGCGCTTTTCCCAGGCCGCGGCCGACTCGTCCACCGTCTCCTTGATCTCCCGCAGCAGGTAGACCAGCATGGCGGACATGTCCCGCGCCTCGTCATCGATNGCCGTCTTNCGNCNGAGNAGGCGCAAGNTCTCGGCGATCGATCGCCGGGCCTGATTGCGTCGCTTGCCCGGATTGTCCACATGAATCACTCGACTCATGAAATCTCCTNATAATAAAATTGTCGCCCCTCGAAACNGTAGCCGTCCGGGAGCGCCGCAGAATCATAGCATGCCTGCCCGAAGTGGGCCACTTGTGTGCGTGATTTTCGTGGTGGCGGTATAGTTTATTCACCGCCTCGAGTGGATTTTTCACAACANAAGTTCGTCGCAATTNGTTCACTAATGGAGAGATTATGCCTTACATGAAGAGTGTTCTTGGTCTTATTCTGGGCGGCGGGCAGGGCACGCGCCTTTATCCGCTTACCAAGGAACGTTCGAAGCCGGCCGTGCCCTTGGCCGGGAAGTACAGGCTGATCGACATCCCGATGAGTAACTGCTTCCATGCCGACATCGAGAAGATTGCCATCCTGACGCAGTTTAACTCCGCCTCTCTCCANCGCCACATCTGGAGCACCTATACCCGCGACCAATTCTCTCCGGGATGGATNCAGATACTGGCCGCGGAGCAGACCCCGCGCAGCCGCGACTGGTANCAGGGCACGGCCGACGCNGTGCGCAAGCAATGGGTGGAGATCAAGGAAGCGGGCACGAAATACGTCCTCATCCTGGCCGGAGACCACCTCTATCGCATGGATTATCGNAAGTTTGTCCAGCGCCACATCGACCTGGATGCGGAGATCAGCGTGGCCGTCCAGCCCGTGGACCGCGAGACCGTCTCCGGTTTGGGCATCCTCAAGATGGGAACGGACAGCCAGATCACCCGNTTTGCTGAAAAGCCGAAAGACCCCGAAGTTCTCAAGCANTTTGAAAGNCCGTCTCACCCGGACAAACCCTTTCTGGCCTCGATGGGTATCTANATCTTCAACATGGATACGCTTCAGCAAGTGCTCGAAGAAGACTTGGTNGACTTCGGGCGCGACATCCTGCCCCAGTCCATNGACAGGCGTCGCGTGTGCGGCTATATCTTCGACGGCTTCTGGGAGGACATCGGGACGATTCGCCGCTTCTTCGAGGTGAATCTGCGCATGGCCAAGGCCAACGCGCCGTTTGACTTCTATGACGCGCACGCGCCGATCTTCACCCATGCGCGGTTTTTGCCCGGCTCCGAAGTCCACAACTCCCGGCTGGATGAAGTGCTGCTGGCCGACGGCTGCCGAATCTACGACTCCAGCGTGCGCGAGACGGTCGTTGGCCTGCGCAGCATCATCGGCGCCGAGGCGAACATCCAGTCATCGGTGTTGATGGGCGCGGACTATTATGAGAACGACGACGAGCGCGCCGAAAACCGCCGGCTGGGCCGTCCCGATATCGGCATCGGCGAGAATTCGGTCATCAAGGGCGCGATTATCGACAAGAATGCCCGCATCGGGAAGAACGTGACGATTCGCTACATCCCCGACCGGCCGGAAGAGGAAACCGATAACTGGGTGGCGCGTGATGGTATCGTCATCGTGCCCAAGAGCGCTACCATCCCGGACGGGATGGTGATCTAGTTGAGCATCTAAAAGAAAGAGACCGGTCGATTGGCCGGTCTCTTAAATTCAGGTTTTTACTTTTTCGAGGTATTTGGCCGCCGCTTCAGGCGTGGAATAGGTCTCCTTGATCTGGCCAAAGATTTTTGCCTGACCTTCAGCCGCGTTGATGATCGCCGGATACCACCCGTGGCCGGCGTCCGGCGGATGCACGGCCCCGTTGAACCCATCTTCGCGCATGCGCGGGAACTGCCAGACCACCCAGGTGAAGAGCCTGGCCAGCGGCACGGTCGTAGGCTCGTTCGATTCAAACGTGATCCCGTCTATGACGAGTTTTTTACGCGTGGGCATATTATCCTCCTCCGTGTATAGACGGTATCACCAAATCCGGGGCGAGCAAAACCCGTAAGACCTCGGCCGTTGGCGTCAGGTCAGCAAACAGCACATCCGGATGATGGCGGCTGAGTAGATCGGCCGGGTATGGGCCCGTGGCGACGGCGACGGCCCGGCTGCCGCCACTCCGGGCGCAGCGAATGTCGGCCGGCGTGTCGCCGATGATGGTAACGTCCGGGCTGGCAAACGTCACGCCGGTTGATTGGCGCACCCTGTCCAGCGCGATATCGAAGAGCGCGTCCCTATCCTGGCTATCGGAGCCAAAGGCGCCGCCAACGAACTGGCTCGGGTCAATGCCCGCGGCCGACAGTTTGATCGACACGGTATCGCGAATGTTGCCCGTCAGCAGCGCCAGCATCACGCCCTCGCGCCGCGCCAGTTCCTCCA
>JAACJX010000507.1 GCA_014237545.1 Ardenticatenia bacterium
CGGACTTCGGACAGCCGGCGGGTCAGTTTGTGGGCCAGATAAATCGGCATCGGCATCAACACATCAGTCTC
Organism: Ardenticatenia bacterium; assembly: GCA_014237545.1. Classification (GTDB taxonomy): domain Bacteria; phylum Chloroflexota; class Anaerolineae; order Promineifilales; family Promineifilaceae; genus Promineifilum. Next base: position 72 of record JAACJX010000507.1, read on the forward strand.
ATTGCAGGCAAAGCCGAACATCATACCCTGGTCACCGGCCCCGATAGCATCGACCTCCGCGTCACTGTCGCCGTTCTTCCGAACCTCGAGGGCGTGGTCTACGCCCTGGGCAATATCGGGGCTTTGTGCGGCAATGGCAGCCTGCACGCCGCAGGTATTGCCGTCGAACCCCTTGCTGCTGTCGTCGAAGCCGATATCGACGACGACCTGCCGGACAAGCTTATCGAAATCCACGAATGCGTTGGTGGTTATCTCTCCGAACAGCAAAACGAAACCGGTCTTGACGGCCGTCTCACAGGCGACGCGCGCCATAGGGTCCTGCTCAAGGAGAGCATCCAGGACGGCATCGCTAATCTGATCGCACATCTTGTCCGGGTGCCCTTCAGTGACTGATTCAGAAGTGAAGAGCAAGCTCGGAGAGGCCATAAAAGTTGTTGACATTGGTTTTTAGTTACCTCCCAAAATGGTTCGTTCGGTTGGCCGCGATATAACAAAAAACGCCCCCTGAGCGAGTCAAGAGGCGTAGCGTTGTGATTCACTTTTACCTCTTATCTTCCAGCTTTCGCTGCCGGAGTTAGCACCTTTCCAATTACGGTTGGTTGCTGCAGTGTCAATGGGCCGGATCCCTCGACTGCTCTAGATAAGCGCGATTGCTCTATCGTAACGTACCCAACAAGCAAATATAATCGCTAAAGGCGATTTGTCAATATGATATGGCCTGATGCTTACGAACAAGGTTAAGGGAGCGGAGTTACTCCCACTTCTCGGGCGGCTCGGGCATACCCAGGATGTGATAACCGGCGTCAACGTAGACCACCTCGCCGGTCACCCCACTGCCCAGATCGCTGCATAACCACAGGGCAGTCTTGGCGACCTCGTGCTGGTCGATATTGCGGCGCAAGGGCGCGCGCTCACCCACATAGCCCAGCATCTTGCGGAAGCCGGCGATGCCCGCGGCGGCCAGGGTTTTGATGGGCCCGGCTGAAATGGCGTTGACGCGAATATTATGGGGGCCCAGATCGGCCGCCAGATAGCGCGTGCTGGCTTCCAGAGCGGCCTTAGCCACGCCCATCACATTGTAATGGGGGACCACTTTCTCCGCGCCATAGTACGTCAGCGTGATCATGCTACCCCCATTGGGCATGAGCTTGTAGGCTCGATTGGCCAGGGCGACAAAGCTATAGGCGCTAATATCCATCGCTATGCGAAAACCTTCGCGGGTCGTGTCATAGAATCGCCCCTCTAACTCCTCGGATGGCGCGAAAGCCACCGCGTGAACCAGAATATCGATTTCGCCAAAGTGGCTTTGGGCTTTGACGAACAGGGCATCGATCTCCTCATCAGAAGTCACGTCACATTTCTCGACAAAGGTCGCTCCTATCTCTGCGGCCAGCGGCAGCACGCGTTTCTCAAGCTGCGGTATGCCATAGCTGATGCCGACCTCCGCCCCCTGCTCTTTGAAGGTCTCGGCAATTGCCCAGGCAATTGAATATTTGTTGGCGACGCCGAAAATCAATACTTTCTTTCCATTCAGCAAGCTCATGAGAAAAGTTATCTCCCGATCGATCGGACTTATATCAAATAGTGTTAACCCGAATCAAGCTCGTTAGGTGCGTTCACCGACGTTGAACAACCCTTTTCCCATCGAAATTTGCGCAAGGTATATNCTTGTCGTTCGTGTGACGAATAATAACTGTGGGAGTAAAATCCGCCTATGGAAAAGCCCACCCCACAAAATCGCTCGCGGTCNTCGTTCGTTATCTCCGCTCTGGCCATTGGCGCTCTCGCCNTCCTTTTGTTTAGGAACGGCGAAAAGTGGTTGCGCAATGTCTTGATCTATCTGTCGCAGGCCGGCTGGGCGCGAAATATCGTCAGCAACTGGAGCGTATCATGGCGTGTGGCCTCCCGTTTTGTGTCGGGCGCGGACAGAGAGGCAGCCATTGCCACCACGCGCGCCCTGAACAGCAAGGGGTTACTCGTCACGCTGGATTATCTGGGAGAAAGCTGCACGAGCGAGGGCGAAGCCCTGCAAGCTCGAGCCGAAATCCTGNGTTTGCTGGATGACATCGACCGGCACAAATTACAGGCCAACGTCTCGGTGAAGCCGACGCAACTTGGCTTGAAGATCGATCCTGAGCTGGCATATGAAAACATTTGCGCTCTGGCTCAGAAAGCCAAGTCGGTTGGCAACTTCATCCGCATCGACATGGAAGACCACCCGACGACGGATGCAACGCTGAACATCTACCGGCGGTTGCGGTATTCGGATGGTCTGGANAATGTGGGCGTGGTAATCCAATCGTACCTTTATCGGAGCGAGGATGATATCGAGCGTCTCATTGGCGATGGCGCNCGGGTCAGGCTTTGCAAGGGAGCCTATGCCGAGCCACCGGAGGTTGCCTACCCACAGAAGGTCGACGTCGATGCGAATTACCTGAACTTATCGCGACTTATGCTGAGCGAAAAAGCGCGCTCCAAGGGTATGTACCCGGCATTTGCCACGCATGACCCCGCCATCATCGAAGATATCAAACTATACGTGCGGGCCAACCATATCCCGGCCGATTCGTTTGAGNTCCAAATGCTCTATGGCATCCGGCGCGATTTGCAGGAATCACTTGCCCGTGAAGGGTATCGGGTTCGGGTCTATGTTCCCTACGGCACGGCATGGTATCCCTATTTCGTGCGACGGCTGGCCGAGCGCCCGGCGAACATCTGGTTTTTTATAAGCAACTTTGTGAAAGCCTAATCACCAATCCTATGCCGTTATTGACTGAATCAACCTCTATCCCCGGGGTTATCAACGTCCAACTACGCCCCTTTGCCGACGAGCGCGGCCGCTTTGTCGAACTTTTTCGCAAGGAATGGTTCCCCCAGCGAGAGTGGGCTAACGTTCAATCGAACCGATCCGAATCCAGGGCCGGCGTGCTGCGCGGTCTACATTATCACTTCAATCAGGTGGACTACTGGTANGTCGTCAGCGGCCGCATCCGCGTAGGGCTGGCGGACCTGCGTCGCTCGTCCCCGGCTTTTCGCCAAACGGAGACAGTCGATCTGCATGCCGATGAAAACCGGGGGTTGTACATTCCCATTGGCGTGGCTCATGGGTTTTTGGCCCTAACTGACGTCACCCTGGTTTACATTGTTGATAACTATTACGATGGAGCCGACGAGTTCGGCCTGGCCTGGAATGACCCGGAGATCATCGTCCCCTGGAACATCGACAGCGCTCCCACCCTTTCAGACCGCGATCTGGACAATCCGCGATTTTCCGCTATCCCGTCGGCCTCTCTTCCGGAATAAGTTGCCAATCAGTCTGATATCACACGCGCCCACAGCGCCGGCCCCATCACCAGCAGACCGATGACGACTGCGCCAATCGCGCCGACGAGGACCGCGGCTGCGGCCACATCTTTAGCCACCTTGGCCAACGGATGGNGCTCCGGAGCAGCCACATCGACCACNGCNTCGAGNGCNGTGTTAAAGAACTCTGCCATCCAGACGACCATNGTCGTCAAAATCAGGATAGACCACTCTANACGNTTNAGCTTAAGCCAAAGGGCTAANGCAAACACAAACACNCTGACCGCGGCATGAATCCAGGCGTTGTGCTGNGTCCNCAACACAAACCACCATCCCTCGAAAGCGTATACGAAACTNCTCAGGCGCCGCCGAATATCGAACGAGGCGCGGGGCTCAGTCGTCATGCTCGTCCTCTGTGGGCTGGATATTTTCGAGCCCGAGTTGCTTCAGGATGGCACTCTGGGCCGCCCACATAGCCTCTTTCTCCTNCGCCNCCAGGTGATCATNGCCCACGAGGTGCAAGATACCATGGACGGTCAGCAGTTGTAATTCGGCCTGCAGTTCGTGCCCNTTTTCGGCTGCCTGCTTCTCGGCAACGGGCACGGCGATGGCGATNTCGCCCAAATACTCCAGGAGCCCCTCGCTNCCGGGGAGCGGATCGCCGGCTGGAAAGCTGAGCACGTCNGTGGCGAGATCTTCGCCCCGATATTGCCGGTTNAGCTCGCGTATGTAGCTGTCATCGGTCAGNAGAACCGTGACCGCAGCCCCCTCAGAGACATCCGCGAGGATCATCGCTTCATTGGCGGCCGAAGCCACNGCGCGGATGTAATCCGCGGGGTAACGCCTCGTGCTNTGTACATCGACTGTGTAAGCCATATTCAATTCCTTACAAACAAGATCAGGCGGAACTGGGAGTTTGCGTTGTGCGGGGTAATTGCTCCGGNCGCGTTGTTGGCGGCGCGGGTAAGGCGAACTCAGGCANGTTTTCGGCAGTCATCAGTTCATTCCCCGGATATTGGACCCTGACGTGGAAGCGGCCCTTGAGCGTCTCGATGAACGACGCTCGAAGCTGCTCGATATCGCCCATGCTCAATTCCGAACTGTTCAGCTGCCCTTCCAGGATATCTTCTTCAACAATCGTGTTGACCAGTTTTTCGATCGCCTTTTCCGTGTTGGGACGCAAGGCAGTGGATGTGGCGTCAATCGCGTCCGCCAGCATGACGATTGCCGATTCGCGCGAGCGCGGCCGCGGCCCCGGGTAGCGGAAAGACTGGATATCAACCTCAACCCCTTCTCCGGCGGCCTCCTGCGCCTTTCGGTAGAAGCTCTTGACCGGCCGAGTCCCNTGGTGTTCGGCGATGATATCCTGCACNCGAAACGGCAAATGATACTGGCGGGCCAGGGCAAGCCCATCGGCNACGTGNCTGATCACAATTCGAGCGCTGGTAAACGGATCGAGCGTGGCATGNGGATCAATTCCTTCCTGGTTCTCGACAAAGAACGGCGGCCGCACCATTTTGCCGACGTCGTGATAAAAGGCGCTANCGCGGACAAGGGTGCTGTTGGCGCCGATACGCTCGGCAGCTTGCTCGGCCAGGTTAGCGACCATGATGCTGTGATGGTACGTGCCGGGCGCCCGNCGCAATAGTTCGCGCAACAGAGGGTGATCNAGGCGCGACAGGTCTTGCAGTTGCAATATCGTGACGATNCCGAATATCCCACCCAATATGTAAAAACCGGCCAGGGTCAGTGCCGACGATATTAACCCGTTTCCCAGGGCATACACGGCCGGCAAGGCCAGATCGGCCGGGTTTTGCTCCNGCTCGGCCAGCATCCAGAACACAAGCATGACAAGGAAATATCCGACCGCGGCCAATATCCCCGCCCGAAAGAACGTCGACATTCGTTGCGTATCGCGCAACGTTAGCACGCTTAAGATGCCGCCGGAGGCTAAATAGACCGCCATCTCAAATGAATTAGGGCTGATGAGACCGATCAACGCAGCCAACAGAACGGTGATCAGGATCGAGAAGCGAGTGTCATAGACGACNGCCAGGAGTAGAGAGAGCGCCGCCAGAGGGAACCAGTAAGCCAGGACGTCGCTGGCCGACATGACCTTGCCCATCAAGGTGAACAGGAGAATGAAACCGCCCAGGACGCCCAGATATCGCCCATTGGGGAAGCGCGGCCGCTGGAATCTGACCCAGTAAAAGGAAATGAGCGTGNCCACCCCAATCGACGCCAGAGCCATGCTGATNGTGTGTCGCCAATTCGTGGAGCGTTGCAAAAGCCCCAACTCCCCCAACAACTCGTAGTCAATTTCCGTGACGATCTCGCCGGCCCGCACGATCCGCTGGTCACGAGCAACGGAACGGGTCACCGGCTGGACCGCGGCCGCCGCNTCGCTGCGGGCGGTTGCGGTGGCCTCCTCGTCGGGGAACACCGTGGGAATAATGAACTGCGAAGCCAACTCCGTTACGACAGATGTCTGCGCGGTCGATAGTTCGAGGCTGGCCAGCCGGCGGGCAGTTCGCTGGAAATCACTCAATTGGGCTGGGCGAATTTCCTGGCGCATCAACTCTTCAATGATGGCGAATATATTGGTTCGCACCTCATCGAAATCGGACTGGCTAAAATCAAGAAGATTCTGTCCTATCTCTTCGCTGATTGTCACTCCCTCGATGGCCGTCAGATATTCCAACTTACGCTCTATTGTTGCGGAAGAGTCGGCTCGAACCGCTTCGATAAACGTAAACATCTCGCGCGCCAGGGTGAGTTGGGACCGGCCGATGGCCAGATCGAGAGGGGTGTAGATTTCATTAACCGCCCNNCTGGCTTGCTCGCGCGCCTGCGTTGTCAGCGTGTCGCTCGTGTACGTCATCGAGCGAGGGGAAAAGATATCGTTCTGAGCGGGCTGGCCAACCGCGGCAATGACCTGATTGGCTCCAGGCAAATCAAATGACAGGATCAGAGTCAGTCCGATGGTCAACGAGATGATGAAGATTGGCAGCGCATGGCGGCGAACCCAAAGCTGGACCTGCTCGGCCCACTCGGTTATTACGTGATGCTTCATTTTATGGACGCGGGACGCGCAGGAGGGAAATCACTGTAACAGGCCGCGGACGACTTCGTTGACAACACGACCGTCAGCCTTCCCTTTGACATGGGGCATCAGACGCCCCATCACTTGCCCCATACTTTTAACATCGCTAACCCCAAGGTCAGCAATAATTTGCCTGGCGATTTGTTCAATTTCCTCGCGAGGCATCATTTGGGGCAGATAGCTCTCGATAATGGCGCTCTCAGCTTGTTCTCGCTCAACCTCGATCGGCCGGCCCGCTCTCTCGAAATCAGCGATGCTTTCCTGACGTTGCTTAACCTGCTTGCGCAAGACGTCCTGGATTCCATCGTCATCGAGGACCTTGCGGTCATCGACCTCGACCTGTTTGATAGCCGCCATGATCATGCGCAGAACGTCGCGGCGTTGTGAATCGCCCTCGCGCATCGCGGTTGCCAAATCGGCGCTGAGTCGCTCTCTTAAATCCATAGCCTGAATCTATAATAATCCTCAAAATGATTGTATCATTGCCCTGGGGAGTGTCAACCTGACAGAATGGTATAGAGGTTGAGATCTCCCTCACGCCCGTCACTTTTGAACTGTTTCACTACACGCAATTCTGCTTCTGCCGCCATACTGGCNAATGTCTCATCGTTCAGAAAAGATACGTAACGCACGCCACTACCGCCCCGCTCCCACGATATCAGGTAATCGTTGGCCTCCACATTGAGCGGGTCGATGCCCACATCCGACCACGGGCGAATTTTCCGGCGCTGGCGCGGGTTATTTAGGAATTGCCAGTTGCTTAGGACAAGGCGGCCGGCAGGCTTCAGATGACTAGACATTTCATATAGCAATCGTTGGCGGTTTNCTTGGCCCGGTATATGTTGAAGCGTTGCCAGACAGGCAACCAAGTCGTACTCGCGCAGGCCATCCAGACTATTGGCGAGGCTGATGTCCCTGAAAAAAAACTGCCCTTCCAAGTCATTTATTTGTGAAAGCAAGGCGGATGAAGCNTCCACACCGGTATACGATTGCAGCAAGCCAGCCTCGCGNAGAAAGCGGCCGAACCGCCCGTTGCCGCAACCAACATCGAGCACGGCCAGCGGTCGCATGGGCAACCAGTCCAATATCTGCAAATATCCGGGCTGAGGCGCCACGCGACTGGCGGCAAAGGGAGCGGCGAAATTGTTATAAAATTGCGTGTTTAAATCGACAAGTCGTCGGACCAGTTGGTCATCCATGGTAAAGGCTCGACCATCCTAAAAACCGAACCGCTCCAGAACGCGAACTACCGAGGAAACATATGAACCACCAAAAAGGCGCACGTGCACNAGGAGAGGGTAGAGATTGTAAATATCGCGCCGAACCTCGAAAAAATCGGGGGCNAATGGTCGCCTTTCGTTATACCGGTCGTAGAAGTCCTGGCCAAACGTATGGAACAGGGTCGTGAAGGCGATCTCGATCTCACTATGGGCAANATAGATTGCCGGGTCTAGGAAGCCCGTAATCCGATCGCCTACACAAAGAACGTTGGTTGTCCACACATCGCCGTGGATCAAAGACGGACGTTCAGGTTCAATCAACCACTCGTCCAAANGCTCGGCGAAGGTCTGAAGACGCTCATAAACNCTTAGCGGTAAGCGACCCGTTCGCACCGCCTCGGCAGCCATGTAGCCAAGTCGGTGTCGGCGAAAGAAATCCAACCAGCTCGGCGTGGGCGGATTAGGCTGGTGAAGGCCACCAATCAGGGTNTCGTCCGTAAATCCATAGTCAGGGGCGGAGATGGCGTGCAGGTCGGCCAGCAAGTCAGCGGCGTGGCGTTCGGCCGTCCGATTGAACCGGCTTTCCCCAGNGATAAATTCCATGATTAGAAAGCGATCGGAGGNGAGAAAAACGGTTGGAACGGGCAGTTNTGTCTGTTCGGCCAGGTAACGGAGCATCCTCGCCTCCACAGGCAGGGNAGCGCCACCCTCCTCATCAGCCTTGACGACAACGCGGCCGCCATGAACCAGGCGAACCAGGAAAACGCTACTGACGCACCCGCCGCCCATCGGCTCGATCCCGGCCGCTTCGTAATCAAGGGCGCGAAGCTCGGCGCCTAGATCCATAGCCCCTAAGGAGTACCGTCGGTAATCGCGACGTTGTCGAATGCTACCTGAAGATTGCTGCCGCCGAACGTTCCGGCATCTAGGCCAACTGCCCCACTCGCATAGGTGGCGTCATTGACCTGGGTCAACANCACGTCATTAGCATAAAAGGTCAGGGTTTGGCCGGAAGCCAACACTCTCAGGCGATTGGTGACGTTCAAACCCTGGTTGAGGGCCGAAGCGGGCGTCCACTCCTGCACCAGCCGTGTCCACGTCCCGTCACTATTGTGCCGTTCAACGATAAACTGACCGTTACCGGTTATATCGAAACGATAGAACTGTTGACCATCTACCGCCCTGAAAATAAGGCCATAGCTGCTTTCAGGGGGGCCGGCCAGCTGCGTCACGTCTGCCTCGTACGCGAAATCGCCGAACTCCCTGTTGCGGAGGGTCGAATACTGCACTGTGTTCGGAGCGGCCACCGTGATAAGGAGTTGTTCGTTGACGATGGATGTCGACCCAATCGCATCCTGTTCGATCAGCCAATCTCCCGTTTGCCCNGCCACGAAGCCATCGGCAAAATCATTGCCTGCGATCTCAACGGAGTTTGAGCTGCCGCTTTCGGGCAATAGGGGACGGCCGCCGCACCCGGCCAGCAAGAAACCCATCAGCAGGAGCAACAGGCTACGGCGCGGATACCTGGACATTGTCNAATTCGATGACTCCTGTTTCCGCTTGCAGAGTGCTTGCGGCGAGGCCTATATCGCCGGTCACGAAAGTGGGGTCGGTGACGGTGATCAGTGGTACGCCGTTGACCTCCATACTNAACTCATTGCCGATACATGATACGACCAGTTCGTTGGAAGCGACCCCAGTATTAATCTCATCAGAAGGTTGGAACTGTCCATTTTCGGTCAGGTAGGTGACATTTTCGGCTCCGCTTTGATATTTTCCGATCGCGTAATAGCCGTCTCCGCTGATCAAAAATACGTAGAAGTTCTCCGTGTTCTGATAACGGCAAATAATCCCGTAGGCGTTGTCGTTGGAGCCCGAAACCTGTCGGGCTTCGGCCCGGATGATCACATCATCAAAATTGCGCGAAGGATTCGTCCACCATAGCTGGCCGGGCTGGCTTACCGTCAGTTGCATCGAGGCATTCTCGATTGCCGCAACCCCGCCTCCGCGATTGTACGCGGCCCAGCCACAATCCTGCTCGCCATTAAAATCGTCGAAGAAGAGAATATCCGGCGGATCGTCACAGGTATCCGGCTCCGAATCNGCCGAAACACANGCCGTCGCCAGGACCAGCACCACACCCAACAGAAACCACANCCCGATACGCGAACTTCTCATGGCCGGCTTACCGCTTTGCTTTCTTTTCGACACTGTTCAATTGTTCTTCAATTTCCTTGATTTGGGCCTGTACATCCGGCTGACGTCTGGAAACGACCAGGAAAATCCCGATAATGACAATCCACAAGATGATGACAATAACGGCCGCAATCATCAGATTACTGAACATTCAATTTACCTCGACAGTCCCCCGCCGCAGTCAAAATCCCGCAACAAGGTTCTGTTTAATAAAGAAGATTTATTTAATAACCGTGGAATTGTAAACCCTTAGGCNTGATTAGGCCATGCTATCCCATAGGGGTTCGGCCACACCTCTGGTGTGGTTTTCGAATCTGGCCATGACGAACAANGCGTCCGACAGGCGGTTGAGATATTGAACCGCGAAGGCGCCGATGGGTTCTTCCTGGGCCAGGGTGATCACATCTCGCTCGGCCCGCCGACATATCGTTCGGGCCACATGCAGCAAGGCCGACCCGGGTGAGCCACCCGGCAGGATGAAGTTTTGCAATGGCCCAACGACGGCCGTCATCTCGTCGATCAACGCTTCCAGCTTGGTAATGTGGTGTGCCTGAATTTGGGGGACGGGATACCTGGCCTTATCCGCTTCAAGGAAACTCAGGTCGGAGCCCAGATGAAATAGCTCGTTTTGAATCGTCGGCAGCATCTCGGCCAGTCGCTCGCACAGCCCAAAGGAAAGGGCTACGCCGATCGCGGAGTTAAGTTCATCAACCGTGCCATAGGCAGAAACACGGAGCGAGTTCTTGGGCACTCGCTGTCCGCCGGAAAGACTGGTCAATCCATCATCTCCCTGGCGAGTGTAAATCTTTGTCAATCGAGGCATGATATTTCTCCAGAGTTAATTCATCAAATAGGCCAGGGCATCCCCCGGCGTGAGCAAACCTTTGCCCGGGAACAGTCGCGAGATCTGCGGCGAAAAGTTGGGCGCGCTACCCAAGACGTCACGCGTCGTCCCGGAAGCGATCACCTGGCCCTGGCTCATCATCACTGTACGATCGGCAACTTTGGCTGCCAGTTCTACATCGTGAGTGACAAGCAAGATACCCGCGCCTTCCGATAGCCATCGCTTCCAAAGATCCACCATCTCTCCCTTAAGCGCGGGATCGAGGCCGCGCGTCGGCTCGTCGAGGAGTATGAGCGGTGGGCGGGTTACCGTGACTGCGCCCANGGCCACTCGCTGGCGCTGGCCCACGGACAGATCGCGTGGATACGCGCCACCCACCTCGGCCAATCCCAACCTGCGCAGAAACTCATCGATTTCGGCCGCCGAACGCTCAAGCCGGTGATTAGCCAGCGTCACCCGCAACTCATCGGCGACAGTTTCAGCAAACAGGAGATCGTCGGGATTTTGTGGCAGATAGGCAACGTCGCGGCAGATGTCGGCTACAGAACGGCCGCCTACCGACCTACCGGCAATACGGATGTCGCCGCCACGAGCGCGCAGCAACCCGACGACGCACTTTAGCAACGTCGATTTTCCCGCCCCATTGCGCCCCACCAGCGCCACCGCTTCCCCTGCCCTGACCGTCAGGTCTACGTTTTTTAATGTCTGGTGTCCATTATAAGCGAATTGGACACTTTCAACCTCGAGTAACAAGNTATTTGAACGGGGTTGTGGCNCNGGCAAAGNGGTTGGTGGCAGAATGACCTCTGCGCCAGACACGAACTGCTTCGCTTCCTTGATGGTCAGCGGTAAAGGCCGCCATCCCATGGCGCGGGCCACCTGAACAACTGGTATGCCTAAGTCAATCCTTTCCAGCCCTTCGCGGACGCTTCCATCAAACTGAATGCGCCCNTCCTCTAGCCAGGTCAGGCGATCGGCATAGCGGGCTATCCGCTCCAGTCGGTGCTCGGCCAGGATGATGGTCAGGCCCAAGTCCTCGTTCAGACGGACNAGCGCCCGTAGCACATCCTCGGCCGATTGCGGGTCGAGCTGGCTGGTCGGCTCGTCCAGCACCAAGACCTTCGGCCGCTGGACGAGAGCCGNGGCGATGGCCAGCCGNTGGCGTTCGCCGCCCGATAGAGTCTGCACACCGCGGTTCCGCAAGGGAGCCAGCTCCATGAGGTCGAGCACTTCCTCGACACGAATTCGCATCTCGCTCGGCGAAACCGACGCATTTTCCAATGAAAAAGCGATCTCGCTTTCAACGCGATCAAGGACCGCCTGTGATTCGGGATCCTGAGCGACGAAGCCGACGATACGGCTCAACACGTGGGGCCCGGCGCGTACAGCATCCGCGCCGTATACCTCTACTTCGCCCCCCAGCGCGCCGCCGCTGAAGTGGGGGACCAGCCCGTTCAGGCACCGCAACAGCGTGGATTTACCTGAACCCGACGGCCCGGCTACCAGCACGAATTCGCCGTCCGCAACACTCCAGTCTATCTCGCGCAAGGCAGGTTTCGCCCCTTGCGGATAAGTGTACGTCAGTTGGTGTATTCTGATCATGAGAACGCCTCAGACGCCGGTTCACTGGTCACGGAGATTACCGCCGGCAGGGCTAATCCCAGCAGTGCCGCCCCCGTCCAAAGGTGGAACAGCGGGGGGAGCAATACTGGATAAGGGGAGTAGGATAAAGTGTGCGGCAGCGACGGCAGCAACGCGGAGAGGGCCACGAAAGCCCCCAAGAGCACCAGGGTATCGGACAGTCGCCACCGGCGCTCCTTATAATGCGTCCGTGGCGACAATCGGCTCAGTTCTGCATAGGCCCAGACGATGATCAGCGTGCCCACCGCGAGAAGAACCCAGCCGTCAACGCCTCCCCAGGCGAGACGTAGCGCGCCGGCCAGCGTCAGCAATAGCCCTACCAGCATCATCGCTCTCGGGCGAGCGGGCATGGCGACGCGTGTCGTCGAGCCATACCCCCGCGCGACCATCGTCTCGGATAAATTCATCGCCCGTTCGAGGCCGGAGATGAGCAAGGGGATCAGGATTGGCCGCCAGGTTCGCAGTCCTCGCATCTGGTGACCACGGATCGCTTGCGCGTCACGGATCCGCTGGAACTGGCTGATTGTTTCCGGCACATAGGTGACGGCGATCAACAGTACCAACCCTACTTCATGTAGCGCCCGCGGGGTGAGAGCCGCTAATTCGCTGACGGGCACGATGGTATTAAAGGCCAGGAAAAATGATAACAACGTGACCAACCTCAACCCGCTCAGAAAACCATACATGGCCGCTTCCAGGGTAACGCTTCCGCCTATCAGGGGCCATCCTGCCGGTAGAGCAAATAGAACCGTTTGCCCAAAGTGGGCTGTCAGCGCGTTGAACAAGGTCGAGAAGATCAGGATCAAGAAAGCGATTCGCCAGAACGGCANGCGCCATTGGTGGGGCGCGGCCGGCGCGCAGGCGTATTCGACTAGCCTCGATATGGCCAACAAAAGAATCAAGTAAAGCGGATTGCCGGCCAAGATCGCCAATGCCCCCCCAGCGAAGAGCCATATCACCCAGGCGCGAACGTCAAAAGTGCTCATGCGTGCCACACGTGGTATTGCATTCGACCTTGGAAGCGGGACAGGGCGCGCACGGCCGGCANCCCGAGAGCGGCCATCAGAATGACATTTCCCACGGCTGCGGCCGAATCCCACACGAGCGAGGTTGTGACGTAGAATGCGGCGTAGCGATGTAAGGTGTCGCCCAGCCCGACGCCAGCCGCCCAGGTCATCGCCGGATCGCCGCCGAGATAGGGCCAGGTGTAAAGATTCATAATGGCGCCGTAGGCGAATCCCCAGACAAAGGCAAAGAGCACCAGCATGAGGACCTCGGCTTTGGAACGGCGGAGATGCGGCAGAAAACCAGCTGACAACCCAATCCAGCCGGCGGTGAACATCTGATAAGGCAGCCACGGGCCAACNCCGGCGGTGATGATNGCCGAGACGAGCATCGTCATCGCCCCCAACAGGAAGCCAAATCGCGCACCAAAAACATATCCCCCGAGGATAATCGGGGCGAAGATCGGCGAAAAACCGGCCGGCCCGGGGATTCCTACCTCGATGAAGCGCAAAGTCGCCGTGGCGGCGACCATGATACCCAGCGCGGCCACGGTCTTGGCACCCGCGGCCTGTCCCTGCAGCTCGACGAGGAGAACGGCCAGACAAAGCGAAACCAGGAGCGTTGTCAGTAATGGCGTACCGCTGGCCAGCGGCGCACCCTCCCCCGCGTCGGATGAGGCTATTGAAGCGGCCAGGAATGGGTAAGCCAGCGCGAGAATCCCGATGAGCGCGGTTACGCCATATAAGGCAATGGATAACGCTTTATTCCTCATCGCTCGCCAATACTTGATATCGCCGCGCGCCGCCGGTAGACGAGCAATGCTAGCGCGCATAGGATCAACAATAGACCCAGGAAACCCGCGTACGGGTTCCAATTGTGGGCTTGCTCCGAGTTAACGGGAGCGAGAGCCGCCATCGGTTGATCAATGGTAGCGTCCACTCCNACAACGNCCGANANCACAACAGGGGTCGCGGTANGNGTACTCGACGCGAATGGCGGCGCTCCGGGCGTGAGAGAGATAACCGCGCCTGAGTCACCCATCGCTTTAGCTGCACCNATCCCGACAGCTTCCATCTGCGCAGTTGGCGATATATCCAGCCCCGGTTCGAAGGGCGCGAGGAGTGGCANGTTTGGGGTNTCGCCGCCTGATTGGCTCGGGTATGCCTCGAGGGCCTGCGGGGCCGCCGTCACCGGAAGTGGGGTAATATCATCGCTCTNCCCCATCAGCACTTCTGCAGCAGGCGTTTCGGTCGGAAAAGAGGAAACGGCGGCCGGGGTCGAGATGTTGTTTTCACTTGCCGGCAAGGTCGCCGTTGGGTCTACATCGACTGACCTGGTGGCTGTGGCCCGAGGCACGGTAGGAGATGGATCAGGCGCACTATCGGTTGGAGCGAAGGTGGGCAAGATCAATGGCGTGGACGTCGGCACTGAGGTCGATGTGGCGGTTGCCGAGGGCGCGACTCCGGCGGTGCAAACCTCTTGAAATGGGATCGCCGGCGGCGGTGACGCTTGGGTGATAGAGCCCAATCCCCATACCCAACCATCAACAGCCCCGTCGCGCACCTGATAAATGCTCGACCCGGCCACAGAGTAATTCCATGACCCATTTTCAAAATGCCAGTACGACCAGTACTTACACTCCCCCCCGCCGCGACATTCGCAGAAGCAATCGTCGGATGGGCAGCCCTTGCCATCGATCCGGCAAATGGCGGCGCCTCCCGTCTGGAAATCGGTCTCTACAGGCAGACCGGAGCGTTGCAGAGCCTCGAATCCGGTAATGCTTTCTTCGGCGAAACCTACGCACTTGGNANTGATCTGACCATTGCCAAAATCGACCACCACCGCGACCTGATTCTCATCGATGGCCTGCGATGGCGCAACGGCCATGAGAATCAGGACCGTGCCGGTTAGCAGAAGAAACAGCAATGACCAGGCGTTTTTCAATAGATAATTCTCCTATCGGAAACAAGACACCTATGGCCGGTCAATTTCCAGCCGAGACAAAAGGCATATGGGCCAGAGAGATACCCCAACCTGGTTTGGCTGCCAGGAGCATTACGGCGTCGGTGGTTGAATAAAGATCGTCCCCCGGTCCAAACAGATTGGGCCAGCAACCGTTATCTTTTTGCTGCGCCATCACGACGTCGGCCGCGTTCGTCAGCCGGCCATCCACCACCCGGCTCCAGGAAGGGGCAAAGGGATTCTGGCCGACCTCGACCAATCCCTGGACCACCTCCGAGGTCGCGCTGGGATTGGAACTTCCGCCAAACCCCCAGCTACCATCATCGAGTTGCTCCTCATGGACAGNGGCCAGCGTCGAAACCGGCNCCCGCCTCGCTAATTTCCCNAGTACCTGGAGAGCAATGCCATTGGCATCGGAGTCACCCCAATCGCCGTTGGACTGGGCGCGCAGCAACACGTCCACCGCCGCCGGTGCGACTGGCTCACCGGCGCTCAGAAGGCCCAACATCGCTTCGGCATGGGCGAAGATGCCAAAGGCGGTCGAGTCGTATTCGCCGTTGGGCTGAAGATGGCCGGCCATCAAAGCAGGCAAATCCAGAGTGGCAAAATCTGACACGTCGTAGGGCGCGCCGGCGGCGGCCACGCCTTGCATGACGATCCCGACCCGGCCCCCTGCTCCGCCCGCCAGATAACCAGGGGCGAGTGCTTCCAGAGCGTCCATCGCGTGAGTGCCGCCGGGAACAGTCCAGCGCGAGGAGTGGGGGTCGCTGCCGGCCGCAACAATCGCCTGAATGGCGCGCGACGTTCCCGCGGCATCCACTTGCCCGCCGGCAAAAGATGGCCACCCGCCGCTGGCGTCCTGCGTCGCGTCGAGGCAAGACAGCCCCGCCAAGGCGGACTCGAGGCGAGCGGGCAATGGAAACNCGCGCCCGCTAACAGCCGGAATAGCCTGCACCGTCGCGTAGAAGTCATCGAACGGCCCCTGACCAAAGNCGGACTGAAACGCGCCGCTACCGCTCTGAAATGCAAGAAGTGCCTGAAGCGGAGATTGGCCGCCGGTTGACCACTCTCCGGCGGGGTCATGCCACGGCTCGCCGACAGCCGCCAGAGCCTGGACGACAAGGGCGGTCGAATTGGCGCCGGGCTTCAACCCCACGCCATATCCCCATCCATCCACCTGCTGTGAATCGGACAGGAATTGCAATGCCGATTGGATAGATGCTGAGTCCGGCGCGCGGCCGGCGGCCACCAGCGCCATGGTGGCCATGGCTGTGGCGTCGGGGTTTTCGGCCGTGCCGAAACCGTCATCCCACGACCCCCCGGCGGCCTGCCTATCCTCCAGCCACCCTATCGCCTCGTCCGGTACCGGCAAGCCGACAGACGCAACACCCAGCATGGCCAATGCCTGTTTAAAAGGGTCCGCAGCCTTGTAGGATCCTGACGGTTCTAAACTGTCGGTAAGAACGGCAACAAAGTCGTGGCCCCCAAAATTCCGAGGATCGACGGCCGACGCCGTCAGGGCGAGGACAATCTTGCCCGCCTGGCCGCCATTAGCGGATGCGAAATCCAGCAGCGCGCTACTATTTGACTCCAGATAGGCCAGCGGCGTCTCCTCCTGTCCGGGGAAGACGGCCGCCGGATTGTAACCCGCCGCGGCAATGGCCAGGGTCGCGTCAAGGGTGCCGGAAATGGAAGACNGAGCCTGATTAGCACCTGTGCTCAAGGATGCGTAGCCGCCATCATCGTTTTGNAANGCATTGACNAGCCAGAAGACAGACGCCTGAACGGACTCCCTTTGATCAGAATAGGCCAATGATTCAGCTTGAGCCTGTTCGGCGAAGGATCTCTCATCCGACGCNAGCAAAAGAATTGATGCGGCGAATAAAAGCGTGATAAACAGAGCTGGTCTTTTTGACATGATTATCCTCGTCCTACCGTAATTCCATATTGATACCGGGATAANGAGGGGAGGGATCTGGTAACAAAAAACTCGATGGCTGGCCATCGAGTTGAGAAGTTCGGAGACAAATTGTTTTGCCACTTAGTTCCCAACCCTTATCCGCGAGGGCAGAAAACTCATCTCAGGATGTCGACCTGGCTTATCGAGCGAATGCATTCGCTCAAATCACAGTTGCGGGAACAGCACCGGCCTTACTCACANGAGTCCACCGGTTTCGCGATTACGCCCTACCTTCCGGGGCAAGGGCGACCTGGGATGGGATTCGTATTCGATTGTGCCGGCAGTCTATCAGATGGACTGGCGAACGTCAAGCGGCCGCCGGCCCCGACGCATCCTGACGCCCATAGAATGCTATGAGGCATAACTACCGCAGCTCTGTTAGCAATGCCGCCCGATGAACCCAGGCAGGATAGCGGCACGCCGCGAAATCGTGGGTGACGATTCGCTCATAATCGTAATCGGGGGCGATTAACCTCAGAAACCCATTGTCGACAAGTAACAGCCAATTGCCGTCGGCCGACCAGTCATAAAAGGGAAACGGCGCGGGATAGACAGGATAATTGAGCGTAATCACCTTGGTTTCCCGGTCCTCGATGTTATACAGATATAAAACCCACGTATTGGTAACCGGATCAGCGAAACGCACAACCATCAGACGACGTCCATCGGGCGTCACCATAAACGGCGGATATCCGGTTGGGGTGAGGGTCGTTGGATCGCCTACGGGAAGATCGTCGAGAGTCAGAATCACTTCAACCCTCGAGATTGCCACGTGCGAGTCTAGTGCTTCGGTCGAACCTTCTAGCTGGATCTTGATCACAAAAAACCGCCCGCCGTCCCCACGGACCGGCGTACCGGCCAGGAAAAGCAGGTTCGGATCCTTCGGGCTGGCCNTGATGAACAGGATGCGAAACGCGCCCCTATCGGCGGAATCAAATTGGCGCAACAAGTCGGCCGACTTCGTGAGGAGCTGCTCNTGGCCACTTGAGACAGAGCGAAGCACAAGCTCCATGTCAGGGCTNTCATCGATTGAGCTGCCTAGTAGCCGCACAAACCCGAAGGTATCGTCGGTCAGCCAGAACGGGCTGAAGGCNCGGCCGACCGAAATCTCAGGCGCACCGTGNCTATCTCCGATGAAAAGCTCNGCCCNATCCAGGAGCAAAGTCTTGTCCCCGCCGGGGGACCACAAAGGAAAGCCCTCCAGAGGGTTCACCTCGCACGTCCCGTCCACGCAGCTCTCAAGCGGCAAGATTCGATAATCGATTATCCCAGTGCTACCCTGAATACTACTGAGGAGGAGGCTATCGCTTTCCGGCCGGTCGAGAATGCCATTGAATCGGGCTGACAGCTCTGTCGTGCCTTCCTTGAATAGCTGTGTTTCCCGTCCCTGGCGACGGAGAACAAGCTCTAAATGGGCAATCTCGATACCCGGAAAGCCTGCGCGCAGGACTAACGCTGAGTCGTCGGGTAGGGCCTGCACAAAACTAAAACGCCGGGGGTCTGATTGCTCGCTCCATTGGTCNGTCNGGGGATGATAGGCAAACAAAGTCAGCCCCTGATCGAACGCGGGAAAGCACAGGGCCACAACATCTTGCTCGGGCAAGGGTAGCGGCATGGCAAGGTTGTTCTGCAGCATGAGCCTGATGCGCCGGGTATAACCATCGTAGAGCGCTTGGTAGGCAGGCTCATCGGCCGGCAACCCTACCAATGAGGGCGCTGGCAGCACAATGGTTCGCCCGCTAAGAACAGGGGTGTTTATATCGCCCAGCGCAAGAAGGGATTCAGGATCGGTTGCAAAGCGAATCGGTATGCTTGAATCCGGCTCGCACTCGGGAACCGCTTCGAACGGGTCGCAGATGACCGCCATATCTGCGGCCAAATCCGTTGCCAGTCGTTCGACGATATCCGNGTCGCGTTCGGGNTAGTATAGGCTCAGCAAGCCGATATCCTCNTGAACATCGTCACCCCAGAACGAATCGGACGGCTGCGCCAGTTGCCATCGGTTACCGACCAACTCATAAGTTTGGGTCTGCAACAAAGTGACTGGGGCTGACGCCTCCCGGCCCGCGACCCGGTACTGTTGAGGGAATGTGAGCTCCGCCTGCCGCCAATTGGTATCGACGTCAACATCCAGATAATCCGGCTCCGCCGGCAGACGCTCAAGGCCGAAAGAATCCCGGTTGAGTATGCGCCCCGACATCAGCAGCCGGCGCTGGGACTGATACCAGTCNGCATGCTCGCGCGAAATGAGCGCAGAGAACAGCTCCAGGTCCTGGCGCGCCACGGCCTGTTCCCACGTTCGCCGGGCGGCGATCACGTTTTGCCGGACGATGTCCTCTCTCCCTTCCAGGCGGCGGTCCAAAATAAGAAGGATCAACAAACAAGCCGCGGCCACGCCGGCAACGAGAAGAATGAATGCGCGCGAATTATTTCGCCCTGGTGTTTGCTCCGGCGCGGGCGCGGGTTCCCAATCGTTCTCGTCTTCCGTTTCCCAACTGTAGTTACTCTTCATGAGGAGGCGGTACCGGTTTGCTGCCGACGTAGAGCAAATGATCGGACGCGCCGCGCATGGAGGGTTCGCGGCCGACCCGATAATTTACCTCAACCCATTCAGACCAAAGCTCCCCATCAATCGAGTTGACAAGATCCTCATGCCCGGCAACCAGCCCTTCGCACCCCTGAAGCAGATCCATACGGAACCCGGCCCGGGCCATCAAGGGTTCGATTTCGTCAGGATGCGCGAAATAGGACTCAGGAAAGGTGCTGTCCTCGTGCGCCGGGTTATGACCCGTTTCCAAGAGTTGAATAAAGCGGTCGGGATAATCGCGAATCCAGGCCGGTGAATGAATCGCAATGTCCCGCAAAGGGGCAAATCGGGTCAGAAATGCGGCAAAGATCAGCCCGCCCGGCCGCAGCACACGGTATGCTTCTGTTATGGCAGTCAGCCGATCTGCCTCATCCAACAGGTGATAGAGCGGGCCCATAAGCAACACGGCATCAAACAGGCCAGCATAATCTTCGTGAGCGTCTGGCTCACGATCGGGTAGAGATAGCGCGTTGCCCTGTATAGGCGTGGGCAGGTAAACGCCCTCGGCGACAGACTTGTCAATCGCTACATCAAGACACCGCCGCGAGACGTCAATCAACTGGACGTGATAACCCTGCTGAGTCAGATAGATAGTGTACCGGCCTGGACCACCACCAATGTCAAGAATCTTTCCCGGAGGAGACGGCAAGATTTCTGACAGCACGCGGCATGTGACGGCGAACTCCGTCCTATGCCTTTCCAGGCGTTCCCACTCCCGCTCCGCATTCCGATCGTAGTGAGCCTCGACAGGGTTCATATTTGATTATCTGACAGTTGTCTTTACCACTCGAATTTATAGCGAACGCCGTCAGGTGTCTTGATCTCTCGCCAGCCGTATTGCTTGAGGGTTACATCCTTTTTCTGCCCAAAGGCGAGCATCCTGGCCGCCATCTCGTCATCGGCAAATTGCGAAGACTCCGCAAAGAATGCCTCGGGTTCGAGTCCCAACTTCCTGGCGCAATGATAGAANACCGCCAGCGCCGCTTCTANGTTCCGGTTGGGTGGTATCGGGGAATTGGCTATAAGGTTGCCGATCAAGCCGAGACGTAATANATCCGGCAGGTTACGGCGAACGGCCAGGGTGGCCGCCCTGTGACCAAAGATTCCGAAAAGGCCGCGCGTTGGGAGCGGCAGTTGAGCCAAAAACTGTTCACGAACCGGCAACGGCCAGGCGGTATAGGCGCTGACGATCTCCGCCAGGTCGTCATCGGCCNGGGCCGGGATGGGGGAAGGATAATAAGTTTCGACCGTTAACCCGTCCAGCACCGCCAGGGCTCGTTCCAGGTAGGCGCGATATGCATGGCCGTTGGCTGCCGGCGGGGGCGATNCCTTTGCAAAGTCGTTCATGATCGGCCTATTTATACATGGCCGCGATAAATAAGCCAACAGGTTTTATATCATGGAACGACAATCCGGGAAGGGAAGCAACAGCCNGTTCCCCTTCCCGGGCAACCAAGTTTCGTAAACTACGCCTCGTCAATCAAGGAGCGTCCCGTCATGTCCGCCGGCTGGGGAAGGCCCATCAGGTGCAGGATAGTCGGCGACACGTCGGCCAGGATACCGCGGGGGCGCAGGTTAAAGTAACGGTCGCCGAGAACAAAGAGCGACACGGGCTGGGTCGTGTGATACGTATGCGGCTCGCCGGTAATTTCATCGACCATTCTCTCGCAATTGCCGTGGTCGGCCGTAACGATGGCCACACCACCTTTGTCATTGATGGCCTGAACGAGGCGACCGGCGCATTCATCCACCGTCTCAACCGCCTTGATGGCCGCCGAGAGCACNCCGGTATGACCCACCATGTCCGGATTGGCGAAGTTGACCAAAATGAAATCGTCGTCGTGGGTGCGTACTCGCTCGATAACGGCGTCGACCAGCGGCCGCGCGCTCATTTCCGGTTGGAGATCGTACGTGGCCACCTTGGGCGACGGCTCCAGATGCCGCTCCTCGCCCGGGAATGGCGTTTCCACGCCGCCGTTAAAGAAGTAGGTCACGTGGGCATATTTTTCGGTTTCGGCCGCGTGGAACTGCTTCAGACCTGCTGCNCTGAGAAATTCGGCCAGTGGATTGGTGATNTCGACNTCGGGATACAGGANCCTGACCGGAAAGGTCGGATCGTAATTGGTCATGGTCACGATGTCGAGGTTAGGAATGCGCTCGTGAGGAAAGCTCTCGCTCTCGGGCTTGGTGAACGCGGTAACGATCTGGCGCATGCGGTCGGCGCGGAAGTTGAAGAAGATCAGGGCGTCGCCCGGCTCGATGAGCACGTTCGGGCGCGCTGCGGGGGTATCGGGTTCAATCGCCACGGGTAACACAAACTCATCGGTGACACCCGCCTTGTATGAGGCTTCCAGGGCAGCTGTCAGGGACGGCGCGACCCGCGTAGAGCCGTTCTCATCCCGAAAACCCTCGNGATAGACGACATCGCGATAGCCCAACTCCGTGCGCGGCCACCGCTTGTCGCGGTCCATGATGTAATAACGACCGGTAACCGAGGCGATGATGCCGGGGTGACCTTCGGCCAGGTATGCTTCAAGCTCACGCGCATAGCCCAAGGCGCTTTCCGGCGGCGTATCGCGGCCGTCCGTGATAACGTGGATAATCGGCGTTACCTTGTTTTGTTCGGCCGCTTGCAACAGTGCGTACATGTGCTTACTGTGGCTATGGACGCCACCTTCGCCCAACAGCCCGATCAGGTGCAACTTGTCGCCGCGCGCTTTCACCCCTTCCAACGTGTCTACGAGGATTGGGTTTGAGAAAAAATCGCCTCTGTCTATCGAGAGGTTGATCCGGGTCAGATCCTGATAAATGATTCGACCCGCACCGAGGTTAAGATGCCCGACTTCGGAATTGCCCATCTGCCCGTCGGGCAACCCGACCGCCTCNCCAGACGCATCGACGATCGCTCGCTCCCCTTCGCGCATCCACCTGTCATAGTTTGGCGTATGGCCCTGCACGACGGCATTGCCATGTTCCATTTCACGAATTCCCCAGCCATCCAGAATAATTAGGGCAACTGNTCGATAGGATTTCATTCGAATTTGCTCCTCGGATATGGTNCTGCAATGAAAACAAAAAAGCGGCCGACCGGATGGCCGCCGCTTCTTTCTAATGTTCCAGCTCCTCAGGTTGGACTCGAACCAACAACCTTGCGGTTAACAGCCGCGTGCTCTGCCATTGAGCTACTGAGGAACANCAGTAGGTGATTATACTAGCAGAGTGGGCTATGTCAAGAGAAANGCGCCTCTCCGGCTAGTCCTCCGCCCCTTCAAACTTGAAGGAAATCATCACCCGAGCGCGATACTCAACGATCTCCCCATCATCCAATCGCACGTCGAGTTTGGTGATTTCCGCCACCCGCAGATCGCGCAGCGATTCAC
>JAACJX010000405.1 GCA_014237545.1 Ardenticatenia bacterium
CCCAGGCGGTGGGCCAGGTCGGTGGGGGTGTAGCGCGGGTTGTTGGTCAGCACCAGAAATTCGGCCCGGCGCTCGATGAGGCGCTGGATGAATTTCTCCGCGCCGGGAATGATGGATGCGCCGCGCACGAGCACGCCGTCCATGTCGATGAGGTAATTCTTGGGTGGGGTCATAGTTGTAACCGCTTACAAAAGGAAGCCAGGAGGTATTATATCAGGGGTGGGGGAGATAAGGGAGAAGGGGCGGGCGGCAAGGGAGATAGGGAGCAGGGGAGCAGGGGAGAAAGGGGGCATGGGAGAGGGGGCAAGTGGCAAGTTGGGGGTCGGGCGNCAGGGGGCTCGCTCTTCATTCGTCATTCGTCATTTGTAATTCTTTTCGTAATTCCAATTTTTTTACGAAGCGAGCGGCGTAGAACTGTCCCTTCGCTTGTATGTAATTTTCAGTTATGGTAAGATGTCCGCAGCAGAAGAGGGGATGTCGCCTAAGAGCGGAACCCGATCCTATGGGCAAGCCATAGAAATGGCCCAACCATTACCAGCGGTCGAGCTGATGCGACGGCTCGACCGGCTTGAGAAGCGCGGGCAGTCCGGGCTGTCGGGTGAACGGGTTCGAAAAAATCCATTCCGCGAGGATACAAGCAGGTAGGTGACAAAAATGGACATCATCAATCAACGGCCCGGCTTAACGGCGCTGGTAGCATTCATCGCCGGACTCATCATTGGCCTGGTAGTATTGGGCTGGGGTCTCTTCCCCGTCGAATACACCGGCGCGGATCCATCCGGCCTTTTCCCCGAGTATCAAGCCGTCTACGTCCGCAACGCGGCCGAACTCTACGCCTTCGATAATAACCAGGAAAAGTTGCGCAGCGCCCTGAGCGGCTGGGGAGGCGACGCCATCGCTTGCGAATTGGCGCAGGCCTCGCTCGACCCGGCCGACCAGCAACGCATGATAGCAGCGGCGACGATTGTGAACGGAACGGGTTGCGGCAGTCTGGCCGCGCCCGGCCTGCAGGCGACTCTGCCCGCGGGCGCAACCGCGGCCGTCCCCGGCGCGACGGCCGCGCTGCCCGACGCGCAAGCGTCCGACGGCGGCTCCGGCTTGCTGCCGACGCTGCTGCTGGGACTCTTGCTGGTCCTGCTGCTCCTGGCGATCTTCTACGTCTGGAACCGCCGCCGCGCCCTGATGGAAGGGGCCGGCGACGATGACCTGGAGTATTCCGAAGGCGCGACGGGGCAAAAGTCAGCCCGCAGCGCCGCCCGCCCCGCCGCGGCCGCCGCCCGCGAGCCGATGGCCGTGCCCATCGCCCGCTTCCGCACCGCCTATACCCGCGGTCACGATACCTATGACGATTCGTTCAGCATCGAGAACGCCAACGGCGACTTTCTGGGCGAGTGCGGCGTGGGCATCTCCGAGACGCTTGGCGCCACCACGCCCAAGAACGTGACCGCGCTCGAGGTGTGGCTCTTCGACAAGAACGACATCCGCACGATCACCAAGGTGATCATGAGCGACCACGCTTTCTTCGACGAGGCGCTGAAGGCCAAGCTGGCCCCCAAGGGCGAGCCGGTGCTGGCGCGGGAAAACGAGACCATCGTCCTGGAGACGGCGACCCTGATCATCAACGCCGAGATCACCGAGATGGACTACGGCGACAGCAGCGACATGCCCGACGCCAGCTACTTCGAGCGCTTCACCATNGAGCTGTCCGCCTGGGCCAAGGAAGGCGACTACGCGGCCCCGCAGTCGACCGGCGATGAGGGAGATCCGCTAGGTTATTAGGAAGAGGAATCCGCCAGATTACGCAGATGGCGCAGATTTTTAGCCACTTGCGTGTGAGCCTTTGACATAGAGGCAGATCGCCACGAAGACAAAAAGCCCGGCAGCTACTCAGCTGTCGGGCTTTTTTTATCGTCGTGGACAACAGAAGATATCTCTATCCATGCTCCGTTGTCTGTGGTCTGTAGTCTGNGGCCTGCTGGCCGACAGGAATCGCTCTCTCTACGCCCGAATATACGGATCGTACAGCCGCTGCCAGTCGTCCAGCGCGAAGCGGTCGGTCATGCCGGCGATGTAATCGGCCACGACGCGCTCAACCGAGGCGCTTTCCAGCCGCTCTTGTGTCTCGCCGGGCAGCATGTGGGGCTCCTTGACGTAGGCGTCGAAAAGGTCCGCCACAAACCGCTCAGCCTTGGTCTGCATGCGCATTACCCGGTAATGGCGGTACATGCGCTCATAGAGGAACTTCTTGAGGGCGCGCACTTTCTGGCCGAAGTCCTGGGTGTAGGCCACCACATTCTCCGAATGGCGCTGCAGCTTCTCCGGCGAGTCGATGTTGTTGGCCTCCAGCGCGGCCGCGGTGCGGGTCATCACGTCGCCGACTGAGCGGCCGATCAGCTCGCGGATAATCTCGTGGCGGTGCATCGACGAGAAATGCTCGCCCGGCTTCCAGGCCACGTGGTCCGTCAGCTCGCGCCAGATAGCGAGATCGTCCAGGTCGCTGAGCGTGAACAAGCCGGCCCGCAGCCCATCGTCCAGGTCGTGGGCATTGTAGGCGATCTCGTCGGCCAGATTGGCGATCTGCGCCTCCAGCGAGGCCCGTTTGTCCGGCTCATACTCGGCCGCCTCGCTCTGGTCGTAATCGGTCTCGTGCTTCAGCATCCCTTCGCGGGTCTCATACGTCAGGTTCAGCCCGGGAAAGTGCGGATAGCGTCGCTCCAACTCAGTGACGATGCGGTAGCTCTGCGTGTTATGATTGAAGCCGCCGTGCTCGGCCATCAGGATGTTGAGCATGTGCTCGCCGGCGTGGCCGAACGGCGGGTGGCCCAGGTCGTGGGCCAGGCAGATGGCCTCGGTCAGGTCCTCGTTGCCGCCCAGGCCGCGAGCCAGCGACCGGCCAAGCTGCGCCACCTCCAGCGTATGCGTCAGGCGCGTGCGGTAATGGTCGCCCTCGAAAAAGACAAACACCTGCGTCTTGTACATGAGCCGGCGGAAAGGGCGTCGTGTGGATAATGCGGTCCCGGTCGCGGGTGAAGGCGGTGCGCGTGGCCGATTCCGGCTCCGGGTAGGCCCGGCCGCGCGAATTCGCGCTGCGCAACCCATAGGGCGCAAGGCTCATCGATTCGATTTCTTCCAATAGCGGCCGCTTTCGTATCATGGGTCTGTAACTCCTCGGTTGCGGGACAGGCAGTGGCATTCGGCGCGGGAGATGAGGACAGGGTTGCCACCGAACAGCAGCAAGTGTAACATAATCATAATCTGGCCGCTATCGGCGAGTGGTCGCCCCAACCATTCGTCAGGGAATGCACATCATGGCGAATCGCATGGGCTGTGGCACCCTGCTACCACAAATCTTAATACTGGTCATCGTCGCCTCGATCTTCGCGGCCGGCCTCTTTCTGGCCCTGCCCTACCTTTACGGCCGGCCAGAATTGCCGCCCGGTATCACCGAGCGGTTCATAGAAGGCAATCTCGTCCGCATCTCCACCAATCCGGAGAATGAAGTTCTCCTGCTGCCTGTCGGCGGGGGGCCTGGGGTGGGCGGCCAGACGATCACCCAACTGCCCACCGCGACTCCGGTCATCCTGCCGCCGGTGGCGGCGACGGCCACCACGCAACCGCTGCCGACCGCCCCGCCGCCGACCGTCACGCCGATTCCCCGGAACAGTTGCATCACATTCACCAGTTACACGGTGCAATCGGGCGATACGTTGTACAGCATCTCGCGCAAGTTCGTGACGTCCATCGCCCTGATGGCCCGGCATGGCATCTCGTCTACGTCGCTGATCCCCGGCGCGGTTCTCCAGGTGCCGATTGGCGACCCGTCGTGCTGCGCCGGCGGCTGGCGGCCATACGTCGTCGAAGAAGGCGACACCTGGTTCGGCATCGCCAGCGCGTGCGGCATNTCGACCGACACACTGCTCCAGACCAACGGCCAGCCGGCCGGCGCGACTCTTTATCTGACCCAGGTCATCTGTATCCCATAGCTAAGGGCTATGCGAATCAGCAGATGATCCAAATTGACTTGGCAATCTGCGTCATCTGTGAAATCTGTGGATTCTTCCTCTTGAGTACCGCTGCCTAGGCGACCACAACCCCATTCATCGCCCGCTCGCAGACCTCGACACACTGCCGGCAATGCTCGGCGCAGATGCGGCAATGCTCGTGCATGTCGGCGTGCTTCTCGCACTCCTCGGCGCACAGGCGGCAGGCCGTGGCGCAGGCCGCCAGCAATTCGCGGGTCAGCGCCGCGTCGGTCTCAGTCTGGCGCAGCAACACGCGGCTCGTCGTNGCGCAAATGTCGGCGCAGTCCAGATTCAACCGGATGCAGCGAGCCAGTTCGTCGACCATCGGCTCGGCCAGNCAGGCATCGGCGCAGGACGTGCAGATCTCGGCGCACATGGCGAGGTGGTGGGCGGCTTCGGCCAAAGAGGCCGTGTGGGCGCTCGCCTGCGGGTGGGCGGCAAGCATATTNTGTAGGGTTTTCATCATTACCTCCGTTGTTGTGGAATATCTTCACTCTAACGGGGGCATCACGATGAAACAATAGGGTATTACCCTACCCCAGGCCCGACAGGGGGTTTACTGCCAGGCGGGCGCGGCCAGGGGAAAAAACAGCTGAGGGGCAACGGGCCTAGAGCCGGCCGGTCAACGCCAGATAGCCAAGCCCCAGCATCATCAAATTCAGCCAGATCAACAGCGCCAGCACGATGCGCTGCGTATCTGTGAAATCCCAGGTACCGCGCGGGGCAGCATAGGCGACAGCCGGCTCAGCGACGGCCGTCTCCGAGACGACTATCTGCTCGCTAGACACGACAGTAACCGGTTGGGGCGGGTTCTCCCAATCAACCACCGGACCGCCATCGGAAATGGTGACTTCTTCAGCTACTGTGGCGCGGGTCACTTCAACCGCGGGTGTTTCGTGAATTTCGTCGCTCATTGCTTTCTCTCCGGCCATTCAACTTGACATAGCGTAACCCGACACNGGGCAAAAGTCAACGCCCNCGCAGCGTCACGTCGCCGGCGGCCACGGTATGAAGCGNGCCGGCCGCGTCGCGCACCAGCAACTGCCCCCACTCATCGACCCCCTCGGCCGTGCCCGCCAGCGGCGCGGGTTGGCCTGGCGAGGTCACCGCGACGCGCCGGCCAAGCGTGACCAGGCGGCCGGCCCAGGCATCGGCCGGCGAGCGGCCGTCGAGCGCGGCGTCGTAATGGCGCTCCAGGCGCTCCAGCACGGCGACCAGGAGCGCCCGGCGCGACACCGGCCGGCCGCCGGCGACGAGCAGGCTGGTGGCCGGGCTGGCGGTCTGGGGCATCGCCGCCGCGGGGATATTGACGTTGAGGCCGATACCAATGATCGCGCTCTCCAATTGCTCTCCCGAGGGCGCGAGCGTCGCGTCCAACAGCAAGCCGCACACCTTGGCCCACTCTGCTGGCTCGCCGACGGCCAGCACAACGTCGTTGGGCCACTTTAGCCGCGCCGGCAGCCCGGCCACCCGCTCAATAGCCTCAGCCACAGCCAGCCCGGCCAGCATCGTCAGCCACGCCCCCTGCCGCGCCGGCCAGCGCGGGCGAAGCAACACCGACAGGAGCAGCGCCGTGCCCGGCGGCGCGTCCCAGCGGCGGTCCAGNCGCCCNCGTCCGGCCGACTGGTAATTGGCCAGCAGCACCGCGCCCGGCGGGTNGTGCGGGTCGGCCGCCCAGCCCTTCACGCGCTCATTGGTCGAGTCGACCTGTTCCATATACAGGTACGGCCGCCCCATCCACGACGTCGTCAGGGCGGCGCGCACGGCCGATTCGCTCAACTCGTTTTCTTGTTCCATTGGGCCCATTGTAGCAAGCGCGCGCCGGTTGCCGCAACGCCCGCTTCCTGCGACAATGCCCCCATGCGCGCCATCGACATTGTCCGCCACAGGCGGGAGCGAACGCGGCAAGCTAANAGCCGCAGCCGGCGGCTGTCCCGTGCCGCCGTCACGGTCGCGTTGGTCGCGCTCCTGGGGGCCGTCCTCGCGCCGCTGCTGGTCGTCGCCGCCGCGGCCGGCGGGCTGCTGGTGTTCCTGGCCGATTTGCCCGACGTGACCGCGCTGGAGCAATTGCCCGGGCAGTACCGCCCTTCGTCGGCCGCATCCTATCTCTACGCCTGGGACGAACCGGCGGCCGACGGCTCGCGGCCGGCGGTGATTATTGACACCATCACCGACCCGCGATCGAGCGGCGCGGGCTGGATGCGCCTGGCCGATCTGCCGCCCCAGGCCGCCGTCGCGTTCCTGGCCGGAATAGACCCNTCGCTTGGCGCGGCGAAGATGCCCNCNCTGGCCGAGGAGTTGCGCGCGGCGCGGGCCAGCGGGGCCATCCCGACGCCTCCTTCGCCCCTAACGGCCGCGCTCGTCCGCGACCATCTGCGCGGCAGAGCGCCCGTCGATTCATCGCGCCGGGCGTGGCAGGACTGGTTTCTGGCCCGCCAGATCGCCGGGCAGTATTCCCCTGAGCAACAACTCGAGTGGGCGCTCAACACGGCCTACTTCGGCAACCTGGCCTACGGCCTCGACGCCGCGGCCCGGGTCTACTTTGGCAAGGGCGCGGCCGAGCTGACCGCGGCCGAAGCGGCCGCGCTGGCCACCGCCGCCCGGGATCCGGCCGCCAACCCGCACGACGACCCGGTCGGGTCGCGCCTGGGACAAGCGGCTATCCTGTCGGCGATGGCATCCGCCGGTGCGATCTCCACGGCCGACGCCGAGGCTGCGCTGGACGCTCCTCTCACACTGGCCCCGCCGCCCGGCAGCGACGCCCTTTCCCCGGCCTTTGGCCGTCAGGCCCGCCGCGAGTTGGAGAGCATCCTCGGCCCGGAGCGACTGCTGGCCGGCGGCTGGCAGGTGGAGACAACCCTCGATCTGGCGCTCCAGGCCCAGGTTGACTGCGTTCAGGCCGCGCCGGGCGGCACTGGCGGCGGCCCGCCCTGCCCCGCGCGGGAATTCCTGACAGACGTCGCCGGCCCCCAGGCAGTCGTCGCCATCCNCCCGGCGACCGGCGCGCTCCGGGCCATCAGCGGGGACGCTCTCGCGCCGCATCCGACCGGCACGCTCACCCAGCCGCTGGTCTACCTGACCGCCCTGAGCCAGGGTTATAACGCCGCCACGCTGACGCAGGACGTGCCGAGCATCTATCTGCAGGACGGCCGACCTTACTCCCCGCGCAACGCCGGCGGNGACTTTCTCGGGCCGTTGCGCCTGCGCGAGGCCATGGCCACGGGGCGGCTCGTCCCGGCCACCCAAGTCCTGAGCTGGGTNGGGCCGGCCCAGGTGCTGGCGACCGCTCGCGGGTTGGGCCTGGAGCCGGGCGCGGGCGCCGACCTGNCCCTGCCCGNAACCGGGTTCCCGGCGTCGCTGCTCGACCTCGGCCGCGCATTCGCCGCCATCGCCAACGGCGGGACGATGGCCGGCGTGGCGTTCGACGGGGAACCGCCCCGCCCGGCAACCATCCAGCGNGTCACATCCGCCGACGGCCGGCAGGTATACGCCCACCAGCCGGCCGCNCGGGAGACCCTTTCGCCGGCNCTGGCCTATCTGGTGACTGACATCCTGAGCGATGCCNAGGCCCGCTGCCCGCAAGGCGACTGCCCGGCATGGTCCGCGCTGCCGGGCGAGCCGCTGGCGGCCATGGCCACGGGTCATTCGCTGCCGGGCGATGCCTGGGCCATCGGCTACACACCGGACCTGCTGGTCGGCGTCCTATCCCCGGGCGGCGACACCGCGGCGGAGACGTGGCGCGGGCTGATGGCCTGGGCCGCGAGCGTCGCGCCGCCCGCCGCGTGGCCGCGCCCCGTCGGGCTGCAAGCGGCCGAGGTGTGCGCCGTCTCGGGGTTACTGCCCTCGCGTGGGGCCAACTGCCCCACCGTGCGCGAGTGGTTCATCCCCGGCACCGAGCCGTCGGCGGTAGACGACATGGTGCGCGAGGTAGCCATCAACCGCGAGACGGGCCGGCTGGCGACGATCTTCACCCCGCCGCACCTGATCGAGCGCCGCGCCTACATCGACTACCCGGCTGAGGCGGCGGCCTGGGCCGAGGCGGCCGGCATCGAGCGCCCGCCAACGGAGTACGACACCATCCGCCGCATCCCGACGCGCGACGGCGGCGCGGCGCTCAGCGTGGAGCCGTGGGCAGTCGTCAGCGGCCAATGGCCAGTCGTCGGCTCCGCCGGCGGCGAGGATTTCGCCTACTACCGGCTGGCCTTCTTCCCCGGCCTGCTGCCCGAGGCGATGCAGACGCTCATTGAGCGGGGCGAGACGCCGGTCGAGTCGGCCGAGCTGGGCGTGTGGGACACGACGCTGGTCGAGGACGGACTCTACACGCTGCTGCTGACGGTCGTGCATGGTGACGACTCTTTCGATGAGGTGGCGGTGCCGGTGACGGTGGCGAATGAGTGACCGCACGTGGACGACATACTACACCGGAAGGCTTTAACGCAAGGACGCCAAGACGCGAATTCGCAAATTCAGAGGATTTGCTTTGCGCCCTGGCGTCTTTGCGGCTTGGCGTTAAGTTCTAAACTCGCTCGATGATCGTGGCGATACCCATGCCCCCGCCGGCGCAGAGCGTGACCAGCGCCGTGGACAGGTCGCGGCGCTCCAGTTCGTCCAGCGCCGTGCCGAGGATCATCGCC
>JAACJX010000200.1 GCA_014237545.1 Ardenticatenia bacterium
GATCGAGCAAAGCGGTTTGCCGCCCACCTGTCAGGTCTTCTACTCGCCACTACAATCTGTGATATCTGTGGATTCTCATGATGACCATACCCAATAAACTGCAAGCGATCATCGATGACTTCGCCCTGCTGGAAGGGCAGGAGAAGCTGGAGTACCTGCTGGAGCTGGCCGAGCGGCTGCCNGCACTGCCGGAGCGGCTGGCGGCCGACCGCGANAACATGGAGCAGGTNCATGAGTGCATGACGACCGTCTTCGTNNNCGCCGANAAGGANGCCGACGGCCGCCTGACGTTCTACCTCGACGTGCCGCCGGAGTCGCCGACAGTGCGCGGCTACGCCACTATCCTGACTGAAGGGCTGAANGGTTCGACGCTCGACGAGGTGCAGGCCGTGCCGACGGAGTTCTATCTGCAAATGGGGCTGCAAGAGGTGCTCTCCGGNCAGCGCCTCACCGGAATTGGCGGGATTTTGGCGCATATGAAGCGGTTGGCGGCAGAGCAGTAAACAGAACAGTGGACAGTCGGTTCTTTCCGGCNAGGGTTCATATTCATNAGCCTTTCTGTGTCAAACTGGAAGCGGANTAGACCTTATGGAAAAAATCGCGACATTACATATTGAAAAGCTTCCGGAAGGNGTATATCTGGCGACTTCCGATGACTTTCCCGGTCTTGTCGTTCAGGGTCGGACAATCGCCGAAACGATAGAAATTGCCCGCGATGTGGCGCGGAAGTTAATCGAAGCCCAAACCGAGCGCGTGGGACGGTTCGATCTGGAAGCGGCACAGGATTCTTTTGACTTTCCACTGATCTTAGGCGTCTGATGGGCAGGCTCGCTGGCTTCAGATATATGGCGATATTATCCGGCGATTCAAGAAGCTGGGCTTTGTGTTTGACCGGCATGCGGCCGGCAGCCACGANATCTGGTATAACCCCGCGACAAATCGCTATACAACAATCCCCAACCACGCCGGAGACATGCCAGAAGTACCCTACGGGCGATTTTAAAACAGGCCGGCATTACCCCGGATGAATTTCTGGACGTCTGAAGCCCTATTCCCTTTCAACGTACAGCACCTAAAACAAAAAACGCGGATGACACATGACCTTAGGATTCCGCAAATCATTTTTGATCCGCGCAAATCCGCTTGATCCGCGTCATCCGCGTTCCATTTCTTATCTCGATACCGATCAGTGGTCCCGATTCAGCACGTCATCCGTCAACGACAGCAGCTCGTCGCGCGCGGCCGAGGGCGGGACGTCGTCGAGGGCGGCGCGGGCGCGGTCGATCATCTCCAGCGCCTGTAGTCGGGCGGCCTCAATCGCGCCGGACGTGCGCAGCTTGGCCATCATCCGGGCGATGGGGTCGGCCTCGTCGGGGTCGGTCACTTCGGCCACGGCCACGACCTCGGCCACGGCCGCCACCGCCGCTGTGGCGGCGGCCACGTCATCAGTCGATTGCAACGACAGGATCGTCTTGCCATTCGGTTGCTGGGCCACGAACGCGCCGCGCCCCTGGGCCAGATCCGCGCCGACGGGCTTNCCCAGCGCCGCGGGATCGCCGACGACATCGAGGATGTCATCAACCATCTGGAAAGCGATGCCCAGGTTGTAGGCATATTCGGCCAGGGCGTCGACCGTGCGCTCGTCGCCGCCGCCGAGAAGGGCGCCCATGCGCGCCGAACCTTCGAAGAGGCTGGCCGTNTTCAGGGCGACGATGCGCTTGTAGGTCTCGCGGTCGATGGCCCCGGCCTTGGCGGCCACGGCTTGCAGCGTCTCGCCCTCGACNAGCTCGGAGCAGGCGCGGGCCATGATGATGTTGTACGTCGGCCCATAGGGGGCCATCAGCTCGTAGACCTTGGCGAACATGTAGTCGCCGGTCAGCAGGGCGAAGGTGCGGCCCCAACGGGCGTGGACCGACGGCCGCCCGCGACGCAGCAAGGCATGATCGTTGATATCGTCGTGGACGAGGGTNGCCGTATGCACCATCTCGATGGCCGCGGCCATCGACACCGCCTCGGACAGATCCGTGCCGCCCGCCGCCAGATAGGACAGGAGCGCCACGTGCGGCCGCAGGTGTTTGCCGCCGGACGAGATAATGTGCCGGCTGGCCTCATTCAATAATTCGACTTCGCTGTCAACCGTGGCGATCAGGAGCTCGTCAATCGCTTGCAACCCTTCTCGCGTCAAAGTTAAATCCATGCCTTTCCTCGTTCACAACTTTCAAATATTTTTGAACGAAATGTTGTGATGATTATAGTTGATGGTTCCCGCCAGGTCAAGGAGCTTGTGAATATTTTCTCAATAGACCTCANAGGTTTCGGAAAACCTCTGAGGTCTTGTCTTGGGTGTCGGCGGTGGCGCAGGGCCATCCATTAGGTGATAATTATACTCCAAATCGGGCGGGGGTCATTCCCCTCGCGTGAAATCCTATGGAAACCCTGAAAGATCGTATTCGCCGCGAGGGGGAGAACCTCGGCCGCGGNATCCTGAAGATCGACAGCTTCCTCAACCACCAGATCGACCCCCTGCTCATGGAAGCCGCGGGCGAGGCGATCGCCGCTGAATTCGCCGCCGCCCGCCCCACCCGCATCCTGACCGCCGAGGTCAGCGGCATCATCCCGGCGACGATGGCGGGCAAGGCGCTGGGCAACCTGCCTGTGGTCTATGCCCGCAAGCACAAGCCGATCACCATGCGAGAGCCGGTGTTTGTCGATTCGGCCCCCAGCCACACGAAGGGCGGTGAGGTGATGCTGATGGTGTCGCCAGAGTTCCTGACGGCCGGCGACCGTATCCTCATCGTCGATGACTTCCTGGCCACCGGCCGCACGATCGACGCGCTGGCCCGCATTGTCCAGTCGGCCGGGGCCGAGCTGGTAGGCATCGCCGCCATCGTCGAGAAGGACTTCGAAGGCGGCCGCGCCGAGCTCTCCCACTGGGGCGTGCCCATCCTGGCGTTGGCGACGATCACCGACATGACCGAAGGGCGTATTGTCTTAAGTGACGAATGACGAATGACAAATAAAGAGGGTTCACCATGAGCAATGAACAAGTTTTACAAGTCAAAACGAAGGATATTGCGATTAGAATTATCAGGCTACTGGACGCACTTCCCAATAACCATGCAGGTGAGATAATTGCGCGCCAAATTGGGCGCTCGGGTACTTCGGTTGGCGCCAACTATCGAGCTGCGGCACGCGCAAAATCAAAGGCCGACATGATCAACAAGCTAAAGATCGTCGAGGAAGAGGCCGATGAAACACTTTTCTGGCTTGAATTGATACGAGATGCGAACATTATACCGGAGAGCAGATTGACCTCACTGATGGATGAAGTCCGCCAAGTAATCGCTTTAACGGTTGCGTCCATAAAGACGATCCGCGCGGGGCAGCTATCTTAATTCGTCATTCGTCATTTGTCATTCGTCATTTACTATGAACCACGACACGATTGTTGTGCTCGATTACGGCTCGCAGTACGCCCAGCTNATCGTGCGGCGCGTGCGCGAGGCCAACGTTTACTGCGAGCTGGTGCACTGGGACGCGCCGGCCGACGAGGTGCTGGCGCTCGAGCCAAAGGGCTACATCCTCAGCGGCGGCCCCANCAGCGTCTACGACCCCGGCGCGCCGGCCCNGCCCNCCNACGTCCTCGAGAGCGGCCGGCCGGTGCTGGGCATCTGCTACGGCATGCAACTCCTGTCCCACGCGCTCGGCGGCCGCGTGGCCGGCAGCACCGAGCACGAGTACGGCCCGGCGCGGCTGGTCATCGACGACCGCGACAACCCGCTCTTTGCCGGGTGGGAGTCGCCCGACGGACGCGCCGCGCAGGTCTGGATGAGCCACGGCGACAAGGTCGAAGTGCTGCCGCCCGGCTTCCACGCCGTGGCCCACAGCGGCAACTCCCCCTTCGCCGCCGCGGCCGACCCCGCGCGCGACTACTACGCCGTGCAGTTTCACCCCGAAGTGGCCCACACGCCGCAGGGCCGCCTGCTGCTGAGCAACTTCGTCCACCGCATCTGCGGCTGCGCCCCCGACTGGACGCCGGCCAACTTCATCGAGGAGCAGACGGCGGCCATCCGCGCCCAGGTAGGCGACGGCCGCGTGGTGCTGGGCCTCAGCGGCGGCCTCGATTCGGCCGTGGCCGCGGCCCTCATCCACCGCGCCGTGGGCGACCAGCTGACCTGCATCTTCGTCGA
>JAACJX010000223.1 GCA_014237545.1 Ardenticatenia bacterium
GATCTGGCTCTTTGTGCTGATCACCGCGGTCGCCGGCCTGGGGTTGGGCACAACCGCCACCATCAACACGTTGGTGGCGCAATTTGCCGTGCCGCGCCGGCTGCTGGGTGTGGCCGTGGGGGCCATGTTCTTCTTTCAGATGCTTGGGCTATCCGTTGGCCCGGCCATTCTGGGCATGGCCCAAAACAGCGCCGCGGAGCTGGAAAGTGGTTTGAGGCTGGTTTTCCTAGTGGGCGCGGTGGCGGTGGCGGTCTCTTTGCTCATCATCCTGACCATTCCGGAGGTGTCGGTGGATGGGGAGGACGGTTCGGCGCTGTTGCCAAAGTCGTGACGGATGGACGCTAGCAGGGGCTTACTTACTAATCGGAAGGGAGCGAACGCGAATTCGACGCTGTTCGATTACGACAACACTGCCAGACTCCAAATGCCGCTCGACTGACGCCAGGTTGGCGAGGAGAAGCGCTAGCTGTTGCGCAGGTCGTCGTTCAGTTCCGCGGCGGAAGAGGATAATTGGCGAAGGGCTTCGCGGATGTCGTCGGGTTCCAGATCGCGGTAGGCTCCAGAATCTCTTCGTTCGTCATGTCGCCTGCGACCATGCCAATGACTGTGGCGACTCGGATTCGGAGGCCGTGGATGCAGGGGACGCCAGACATTTGTTCCGGGTTAATTGTGATGCGCTCGAAATCCATAATCACCTCCCTTGTCTGGTCTCATTAATCAACCTTTTCAAAGTCGCATATGGTATTTTTCAGAACGGTATGTCGTCATACTCCACTTTTTTGTCACTGTCACTCTCAGCGATATACCCATCAGGGCGATCTTCTTCAATTGAACGAACAAACTTGATTACGAGTAATACCGCACTCACAATCAACTCACTCTCCTTGTGATTCACAACAGTATTATCATGGGCAAGACTCTCGCGATTTCGAACATGATTGAATTGCTCCAAGAGACTAATAAACGTTTTGAGAATACGTTTTGTCATCTCTGACTCGATTATCCCTTCTTTCGCAAGGTGTTTTACATACTGGCCATAAAGTCCGTGAAGTGGAGTATCCTCACTATATTCAATACTGTTGCGATCGGAGACTTGTCGTATGAATTTGACCGCATAAGTGTGCAGTCTGTCCAAAGCGGCGACTGGTTCGTTGTTAAGCAGACTTGTTCGTATCTGTTTCTCTAAGAGAGATACCTCGCGCTGGTCTGAGAATGGTTCGATTGCGCTTAACAAGTCGATGGCACTACCGTCGAGAAGCCGCCTTACAATATGCTCACACTCAATATAAAGCTGTGGCGTGGGATCGGAATCGGATAGCAAGTTGAGAAATCGCCAACGCTCTAGCAGCCCATCAAGCAGACGGCCAACTATGTAATTAACCCAAGTTGCTACCTTGATTAACAAAAAGGAGTCCATGAACTATCCTAGTAGTTGGTAACACGCCAATGCTCTCAACCAACCAGGAGAAGTTCATGGACACCGAGATCATAGCCATTTATTGTGTATGTGACGACTTGTTGAAAGCGATGCACCATGTCGAAGACCGCCAACGCCAGATGAATGATGCCGAGGTCATGACGACGGCCATCGTGGCGGCTTACTGCTTTGGAGGTAACCTCGAATGGGCACGGGCCTTGCTCCAACAGCAGGGGTACATCCCGACGATGTTGGGTCGCAGTCGGCTGAATCGCCGGCTGCACCGGGTCAAGCCGTACTTCCTGACTCTGTTTGAGCACTTGGCCGCGCATTGGAAAGCGCGGAACAGCGCGTCGTTGTACGTGCTGGACACCTTTCCAGTCGCCGCTTGTGACCCGTACCGCATTCTGCGTGCCCGGCTCTATCAGGGCGAGGCGTACCGTGGCTACACGGCCAGTAAGCGTCGCTACTTCTACGGTCTGAAGCTTCATCTGCTGGTCACGACTCAGGGCCAGCCGGTTGAGTTCTTCCTGACGCCGGGTTCCTGCGCCGATGTCACCGGCTTGCAGTGGTTGGATTTCGACCTGCCTCCGGGCGCGGAAATCTATGCCGACAAAGCCTACAATGACTACCGCGTTGAAGACGAGCTGGCTGACTTGGACATCCACCTGCTGCCCCTGCGCAAGAAGAACTCCAAACGCCATCATGCACCCTGGTTGACGGCTTGGATTAGCCTTCATCGTAAGGTCGTCGAGACGGCCGGGAGCTTGATACAACGTGCCATGCCCAAGAGCATCCACGCCGTGACCGCCGCTGGCTTTGAATTGAAGGTCGTCCTGTTCGTCCTTGGCCTTAGCTTGCATCATCTGCTAGGGTAGCAACTTGGGTTAATTACTCTCGACATTCCAAAATTGTCTAAGTCGGTTGGCCTTTGATCCTGAAGCATAATCGTACTTCTCCGAATAGATATTCACGCCAATGTTTTCAAGAATGAACTCCTCAAAAGTACGATTTGAAAAATCGAGTATGTATCCCCCACCCATCCCAAGCAATTTTTCGAGCTTCAATTTTTCAATACTAGTTAGATCTGACACGCTCGCACTCCTAGAACAACTGTCTAAAAGTCCGCAAACAACTGTCTTTCGCTAGGTGCACCTATAGCTGCCTTATCGTCAGGTCCCAACTATCCAACAACGTCCGATACGCCAAGTCATCATACCGCTCCAGCGCAAACACTGCTACATGCTCACGCAACTCACCTCCACTTTTGAGTTCATCACGTGTCTATAGCGTTAACCATTAAGCTCCCTCCTCATCACCACCCGCGTCTCCGACGGCTGCCGGCTGACCGCGAAGCCACACGCGGCAAACAGCGCTTCGACGGCGACCATAGACTCCCGGCCGACCTTGACGCCGTGGGCAAAGGGGAAGCCTTCGATGGCCGTTGCCCTGTGCTCGACCGCCAAGGCCACGGCGGCTTCGAGCAGCGCCCGGCTGACCCCATCGCGCCGCGCGTCCTTGCGCACGTAGAAGCAAGGCGTCAGCCACACGCTGTCGTCCTCAGACGGATCGCGCCCCTTGAACGACGGCACGCCCAGGGCGCGGACAAAGCGCGAACGCGGGCCGGCGGCGCACCAGCCGACGACCTCGCCCTGGCGATAGGCCAATAGGCCGATGGGGAATGGCGTGGCCTCCATTAGCTCAATGAACCGCTGCCGATTCCCTTCCGGGCCGCCGGCCTTATACGCCTTATACGGGATGAGAAACCACATGCACCAACAGCCGTGCGTCTCCCGGCTGGTGGTGAACAGCGCTTCCAGGTCTGGCAGAAGCTCTTGGGTGAGGGGTTTGACTTCAATCATCTCAATTCCTGTCTACAACTGCCCCGTCGTCGGATCCCA
>JAACJX010000090.1 GCA_014237545.1 Ardenticatenia bacterium
AACGTCGAGGGTATAATTCACGGCCCGTTCGGCGAAGGTGTACTGGAGAACAGCCCGCGGGTTTTGGCCGTCGAGATTGGCCGCCTGGACCGGCTTTCCGCCAAAGTCGCGCAAGATTAACGTGGGCAGAAGATTGCCCGCAGTCGGTTCGACGGCAACGTAAAGCGTTTCACCCGCCTCGATATTGACCAGCCTGAGGGTTGTCAGTGAGCTTTCAGGGGAGATACTGCCGGTTACTTCCTGGACGGAGATGCCCAGGCCTCTGGCGCTCAGTTCACGCTCGACGAAGGGTTCGCCGACTGCCTGGGTCGCGTCCGGCGCGTTCAGCCGAATGAGAAGCTCGTAGCCGCCGGCAGTGGCCCGCCCAAAGGACGATAGGGATGCCCCGGCGACGATGCGATAATCGCCGGCAGCGGGCACAGCGTAATCCAGCCGAGCCTCGTATCCCTCGCCGCCATCATCATCCCACGCCAGAAAGTAGCGATCGCGCAGCGCGTCTATATCGAGGGCGACATTGTTGCTTTCGGCCGCCAGGCGGGCAACATCACCCTGATAGGCCGTCTCTACCTCGGTCAGCGACCGGCTGGTATCCATGACGCCGACCATGGGGTCCAGATTGCCGGACGTGGCGCGCATGGTGAGGGTCAGGCGATCCCCAGCCTGAAGCCCTCGTACGATATAGGTGTGGGTTTCGCCCACGGCCAGCTGGTCATTGATCTGCTGGGCCGCCCCCTCCTCTGTTCCCTGTGCGGCAAGGGGAGCCGCCATCCTGGGGGACACAAGACCGAACAGCAGCAGAATCAGGATGGTAAACGGATAACCTCGAAGCCAGCCGGTCTCGCGATTCATCTCTATCCCTCTATTTTCTTGATCGTTGTAGCGCCTACAGGGTACATCTTAAGCGGTTTCATATCGCGCCGAAAGCACCTAAATGGTGGGGGATAAGGACCTAAAAGTAACACCTTTTTGGTGTTATCGGCGCTACCCATCAGCCGCTACCATATCCATAGAGCGCGCACCCATGTGACGCATTGGACACACGATGACTGGTTAAAGGGCCATCATGACAAACTCGTCACGCACAGCTATGAGCGAAGTTGCCTATTACCGGATACGGGTCAGCGGCGGTGTGAGCGAGTGGTGGGTGAGCCAGTACATGAACGTGAAATCCATGCGGGTACATCATGGGGCCGGATTCATCGTTACTGAAATAACCGGCCGGGTCAGCGATCAGGACGCGCTTATCGGCTTGCTCAACATGCTCTATGACATGAGACACGTACTTATCGCCGTCGACCGGCTGACGGTCGAGCAATATGACGAGATAGCTCCCGAGGGATGAAGACGTGACGACAACGACCCCGAACAAGAAGATTCATGTTGTCATCAATCCCGCCGCCGGGAAGGATGAGCCGATCCTCAACGTGCTCAATGATATCTTCCATGCTCACGGCGTTGATTGGGACGTGAGCGTCACCAAGAAATATGGCGACGCCGCGCGACAAACTCGAGAGGCCATTGCCCAGGGAGCATCCATCGTGGCCGGCTATGGCGGCGACGGTACGCAGCACGAGATCGCCAACGCGCTGGCCGGCAGCGGGGTACTGCTGGGGGTGCTGCCCGGCGGAACAGGCAACGGCTTTGCCCACGAGTTGGGCTTGCCGCAAAAGCTGGACGAGGCCGCGCGCCTGCTCTGCACCAGCGGCCGCACGCGTGGTATTGACGTGGCGCGCGTCCGCGCGGCGTCCATCAGCGGGGCGGGCGCCGGCGATGAGTACTTCATCCAGCGGCTTTACACCGGCACGGAGCCGGAACAACAGACAAGCCGCGAAATGAAGGACAGGTACGGCCCGCTGGCCTATTTCGTCAACATGTTTGAGCAAGTGAATAACCCGGAAGTGCTCTATCGCCTGACCATCGACGGCGTGGTGCATGAATTGCCGGCGATGCGCGTCTATGTGGTCAATTCAGGCCAGACGAAAAGCGGCCGCTCCATTACCGGCTCGCTCTCTGCCCCCGACGATGGCTTGCTGGAGGTTTTTGCTATCAATGCCCGCAACGTCGAGTCGCTCAAGGCCGCGGCCGAGCGCTTTCTGGAGTACGAGACGCCTATTTCGGAGCGATATTTCTGGCGTGGGATGGAAGTTCAGATCGACGCCGAGCCGGATCAGCCGGTGTGGATCGATGGCGAGTTCTATGGCCGCACGCCGGTGAAGGTTGAAGTACTTCCAGGCTCGGTACAGGTCGTGGTTGCTGAGGATTGGGTGGATCCCCGCGGACAATCTCGGGGCCGCCAGGGTGCTAATAATCACGGAGGTGACATGTCCAGTTTAGTAGTTATCAGTTTCGATTCGCCGGACGAGGCCGAAAAGGTGCTCGAGAGTCTGAAGGCGCAGACAAAATACGGCAACATCTCATTCAAGGATACGGCACTGGTCAGCAAGGACGCTGACGGCAAGGTCCACGTCAAGAACGAGGTCAGCCAGGGCACGATGACGGCCACGGGCGTCGGCGCTCTGTTGGGCCTGTTGTTGGGCGGACTGGTGTTTCCGGTGGCCGGCATATTGTTGGGCGCCGGCGGTGGCGCGCTGATGAGCCGGTTCATGAACCTGGGAGTGGACGGCAATTTCGTCAAGGAAGTGTCGGACTCGCTGCAGCCCGGCACCTCGGCCCTGTTCGTCCTCGTTCACGATGCCAACCCCGACGTCGTGCGCGCCATCATGAAGGACCACCCCGGCAAGATCCTGCAAACAACCCTCTCGCCGGAGGCTGAAGAGAGCCTGAAAAAGGCGATGGGGAATTAGCGCGACAGGGTTCCTGAGGTGGGTTTCGCTTTATTGTCAGCACTCTGGTCGCGGCAAGCGAAACAAATATTTCGCACTGACGTGACAATAGAAGGAGCACATCATGGGATTCGGCAGACGACAGGAAAGACGTGAAGAGCGCCGCGAAGACCGCGGGCCGGGTGGCCCGGCGGATGGCGGCGAGCATCGTTACCAGATGCGCCAGAAGATCCTCGCCATCGGTGATGATTTCTGGATTGAGAACGGCCGCGGCGAGCGAGCGTTCAAGATCGACGGCAAAGCCTTGCGCGTGCGCCAGACGCTGATCTTCGAGGATCGCAACGGCAACGA
The DNA here is from genome assembly GCA_014237545.1 of Ardenticatenia bacterium. Taxonomy (GTDB): domain Bacteria; phylum Chloroflexota; class Anaerolineae; order Promineifilales; family Promineifilaceae; genus Promineifilum. Next base: position 3,135 of record JAACJX010000090.1, read on the forward strand.
ACTCCTGAAGATCCAGGAGCGCATGCTGCACATCAAGGACAGCATGGAGATCGAAGGACCAGCGACTGGAACATTGATACAAGCGGGAACTTATCAAATATCGGCACCATAGCGATGGATGGCGACCTTACAAACACCCAGGATACTCCCACAATTTCCCTCGTCGACTCCACCACCTCCTCAGACGACTATACAATTAACGTCGACGGCAATGCCTTCGATATTACTAGTAGCACCGACTCCCGAGTCGAGCTTCA
>JAACJX010000243.1 GCA_014237545.1 Ardenticatenia bacterium
AGCTGGCCAAGCGTTTCTCCGACGACCCGCTGTACGTCATCGGCAGCGGCCAGGCCAGCGACGCCGCCGCGCTCCACGATCGCGCCTCCCTGACCAGCATCCGCGCCGCGCAGGTGGCCTCGAGCCAGGCCTACGAAATGGCCGGCGTGACGCCCGAGGACATCAAGATCGCCGAGGTCCACGACTGCTTCACCATCGCCGAGATCATCGCCACCGAAGATCTGGGCTTCTTCGCGCCGGGCACGGGCCACGAGGCGGCCGAGGAAGGTCTGACCACACGCCACGGGCCGAAGCCAATTAACACCTCCGGTGGCCTCAAGTCGAAAGGGCACCCGGTTGGCGCGTCGGGCGCGGCGCAGGCGGTCGAGGTCTGGAAGCAGATGCGCGGCCAGGCCGGCGAGCGCCAGGTCGACCGCGACGTCGATCTGGCCATGACCCACAACGTCGGCGGCACGGGGCAGACGTGCGTGGTGCACATCTACGAGCGGAGATGAGATCGGGACGACAGACAGAGGCGACTCCTGTCGCCCGACGACGGACGACAGAAAGAGGTTAACGCAAGGACGCGAAGGCGCTAGGACGCAAACCAAAATGGCCACGGTCTGTGGTCCTCTAAAGGAGAAACACCATGACTGAACCAACAACAACCGACCGGCCCTTCACCGCCGCGTCGTTTCAAGCCTACATGAACGAGGGCAAGCTGATGGGCTCGCGCAACCGCGAGACGGGCGAGGTGTTCGTGCCGCCGCGGCCGATCGACCCTGGTACCCACGGCGAGGATATGGAGTGGGTCGAGCTGTCCGGCCGGGGCACGCTGGCGGCCTTCACCTCGGTCTACATCGGCACGTCGGCCATGATCGACGCCGGCTACGACCGCACCAAGCCCTACGTGGCCGCGATCGTCGAACTGGCAGAGGGGCCGCGCATCAGCGCGCAACTGCTCGGGGTGGATGGCAAACAACCCGATATCGCCTGGATCGGCCAGCCGCTGAAAGCCGCCTTCGTCGAGCGCGGCGAGGGGGACAAGCGGCGATCATATCTGGCGTTTGAAATGACTTCCTGAGATTTCAGTGAAAACGTAGAAGTAATGCCTGAGACAGTGTGGATTTGCGCGGATTGGCGGGTCTCAATAAAATCCTCGAAATTTACCCCAAATCGAGGTATCAACATCTATGCCCCCCATAAATCCCACACGCGTGACCATTGATAATTTCAGGCGAGCGGAAACCGATACCTATTTTGCCAGGTTTGTAGCACAAGGCGCGTTTGGCAAGCTCAACCATGAGCGCGAACTCGCGGCCATCGACAGGCAGTCCGTGATTCGCCTGAACCGCGATACGCTTTATTCATCGGGCGTATTTGATCTGGATGCCTCCCCGGTTCACGTCAAGCTCCCGGATACTGGAAAGCGGTATATGGCGGTTCAGGTGGTCAATCAGGATCATTACACCACCGACGTTATTTATGCGCCTGTCACCCGGACGCTTACCAAGGAAAACGTCGGCACGCGGTATGTGGCCTTACTTATCAGGACATTCGTGAACCCGAACGACGCGGCCGACGTGAAAGCGGTACATGCGCTGCAAGACAGCATCATTGTCACACAGCAAGCCACAGGTCAGTTTGAGGTGGGGGAGTGGGATCAGGAATCCCTGACGGCCATTCGCGAGGCGTTGCTACATCTCGCGGCCGCCAACGGGGGCATCAATTCGGCACGCATGTTCGGCCGTGTAAATAAGGTCGAGCCAACCCAACATTTGATCGGGACCGCCGCGGGTTGGGGCGGAAATCCTCCCACAGCCGCCCTCTACATCGGCTACGAGCCACAGAACAATGACGGCAAGACCGCGTACGAACTCACTCTCAAAGACGTGCCCGTAGACGGCTTTTGGTCGGTTAGTGTTTATAACCAGAGCGGATACTTTGAAAAGAACGACAAGGACGCCTATACCGTCAACAATGTCACCGCTGACATAAATAGCGACGGCTCGGTTACGATTCATTTCGGTGGTGTCGAGAGCGCCACGAACCATATACCGATTACGCCGGGCTGGAATTATCTTCTCCGGCTGTATCGACCGCGCCAGGAACTACTTGACGGCCAGTGGAAGGCTCCACAGGCCAAAACTGTGACGTAAACAACGCGCCACATCAATCTACGCGCGGGTTTCGTAAGGATCCCGCGCGATTTTTGGTTTCGGGAACGAGTTTCGTAACGATCAGGAGACGATCGGCTCTAAGACGATGGATCTGGAGTCATTGAGCATTATATTATCTGATAGTACGGCGGAAGATCCGCGCAGTAAAATAACGGTCGAACGGAACTCCATTTGCTATTAGCCATTTATATTGACTGTACCGTCCGGTGTGATCGTCACGTTCTGACCCGCTCGAATTCGCCCATAAATGCTGCCATCCAGCACTATCACCGGAGGCGCGACCCCATACAGTTCCCGGGCCACGGCCGCGCCCAATGCCAGGATCGCGTCCGGCTCGGCCAGCAGGATGGCCGCCGGGGCCGTGCCCAGTCGCACGGCTTCGAGCAGGATGCTGCTGGCGCTGCTGCTGCCCTTACCCACCGGCATCACCAACACCCATCCGGTCACATTGGCCCGCCACTGCGGGTGGCGCTGGTCGATGATGTCGCCGGTCTCCGGGTCCAGGCCACCCCACAAGCTCAGCGGCGTGTCGAGCACGAGGGCGTCGCCGGTGGCTGCGCCTTCGACCAATACCCGACCGCCGACCTCAGCCGAAGGGATGATTGACGAATGCTGCATGCCTAGATCAGAGCGACCTAATAACTGACCTGCTGAAGACTGACTTACTGGATACTGTTCAGGGGGGGGGGGGGGGGGGGGG
>JAACJX010000585.1 GCA_014237545.1 Ardenticatenia bacterium
GTCCGGGTCAAGTAGCCACACCCTGCCAAGTTGGCTAAAATCTAGCCTGCGTCCTCGTAGCTCAAAGGATAGAGCAATCGCCTCCTAAGCGATAGATCACGGTTCGAGTCCGTGCGGGGACAAGAAAGTGACGAGTTTAAAAGCTCTTCTACCTCGTAACCCGTAATTCGTCACTCGTCACTATAATGTGCTTTCCGGGTCGATGTCGACGACCCACGGCCGGGGGATGGGCACGTCCTCTAACAGGCGATGGGGGTCGTGGGTGTGGGCGACGATATGCCAGCGATACCGGCCGTCGAGGCGAGTGAAGAAGGCCGGCGTCGGTCCCAGGATCTCCGTGGCCGCCAGCGCCCGCTCGCGCACGGCCAGATTTAACGCCTGCGCCATCTCCCTGGCCATCTGCTCGGCCCGGTCGCTGACCGGGTCGCTGATCAGCAGGCGAACGATCCGGCGAAACGGCGGCAGTGCCCGCAGGGTGCGAAACCGCATCTCTTCCACATAGAAGCCGGCATAATCGTGTTCGGCCGCCGCCTGAATGGCGTAATGCTCCGGCGAGTAGGTCTGGATCACCACACGGCCGCCCAATAAGCCCCGCCCCGCTCGCCCGGCCACCTGGGCCAGCACCTGGAAGACGCGCTCGCCCGTGTTGTAGTCCGGNAGCCCCAGGGCGATGTCGGCCGAGATCACGCCCACCAGGGTCACAAACGGCAAATCCAGCCCCTTGGCGATCATCTGCGTGCCAACGAGTATGTCGGATTCGCGGTTGATGAAGCCGGCCAGCAANGACTCGTGGGAACCTTCCTCACTCGTCGTGTCGCGGTCCCAACGCACGAGCCGGGCCTCCGGCCAGCGCGCCCGCACCATTTCCTCCAGCCGTTCCGTGCCCAGGCCAAAATAGCGGATGCGGTCGGAGCCGCAGTTGGGGCAGACGTGGGGCTGCGGCTCGCGCCGGCCGCATTGGTGGCAGACGAGCATCATGTTGGGTTGGTGGTAGGTGAGTGGAATCCCGCACCGGGGGCAATTCATCACGAGGCCGCAATCGCGGCANTTGACGAAGGTCGCCGACCCGCGCCGGTTCAGAAAAAGGATGCTCTGCTCTCCTCGGGCCAGGGTCTCACTGACGGCCGCGTCGAGCGCCCGGCTAAACACCGACCTGTTGCCGGCGCGCAATTCCTGGCGCATGTCCACCACCTGGATCGGCGGCAGCGGGATGGTTAGCGCCTCGTCCATGCCCAGGATGTCTTCCCCACCGCCGCCTTCGGCCAGCGGTCGATAGCGGCTGGCGACATGCAGCCGCTCGGCCTGGCTTTCGATGCGGCGGCGGTGGCCCATGATACGCTTCGGCAACTCCAGCAACTGGTAGCGGCCCGACTGCGCCCGATGATAGGTGACCACATCAGGCGTGGCGCTGCCCAGGATGACGATCGCGCCGGTGAAGCCCGCCAAAGCAATGGCCACCTCGCGCGCATGGTAATAGGGCGGCGGCACGGGCGGCGTCTGCTTATAGCTGCTGTCGTGCTCTTCGTCCACGACGATGACGCCCACGTTCGGCAGCGGCGCGAAGAGGGCGCTGCGCGGGCCGATGGCGATATCGAACAACCCGGCCCGGGCGCGACGCCACGTGTCGTAGCGCTCGCCATCAGACAGGGCGCTATGGAGCACCGCCACGCGGCCTGGGAATCGCGCCGCGAACCGGCGGACTGTCTGGGGCGTCAGGGCAATCTCCGGCACCAGGACGATAGCCTGCTGGCCACGCGCCAGAGCGAACTCGATAGCCCGCATGTAGATCTCGGTCTTGCCGCTGCCTGTGACGCCGTGGAGCAGGAAGGGTGTCGCCGCGTCCATCGGGTCGATCGCGTCCTCGACCGTTCGTGATTCCAGCTCGCCGTCTTCTTCATCCCAGGCATCGTCGGCCTCGCCATCGCCGGCCTCGATCATGGCGACCTTGATGCGACCCCACACGCGGGCCTGGTCCAGCGTCAACTCCGGCGGGTCGGCCGGCGCGAAGTCGCGGTCCGCCAGCGAATCGCGCCAGACGTGCTCATCGCCCAGCCGCCCCAGATCGAGTTCGGCCAGCCGCCGCAGATGGGACAGTGTCGCGCTGGTCGCCGCGTACACCTCGCCGACAGGCACGGCGCGCGCCTCGTCGGCCAAAAAGTCGAGGATGCGGCCGTAGACCTCGGCCTTGCGCAGTCGCAGCACCTGGGCCATCACCCGCCGCGGGGGAATAGACAATCCGACTAGGGCGGGTTGCGCCTCAAGCCGAACCAGGCCGGCATCCAGCCATTGCCGCAGCAAATCCGGTTGGGCCAGGTCATTAGGAGACAATGGTAGTTGGGCGATTAAGTCTACCTGCTCGGCGGGTACATCGGCCCCCGGCACGGGAACGACGACTTCGGCCGGTTCGAAGCGGGCTACCAGGCCATCGTCGGCCAGCGCCGCCAGATGTTTGGTCGTGGCCCCAGTCGCGGCAAGTATGTCGGCCTCGGGCGGCAGCGGGTCGTTCAAACCAGCCAGATAATGCAGAATATCGGCCGCTTTGCTGGCGCGACCTAATTCGGCCGCGGCGGCCCGAATGCGGCTTGGCCCGGCGATAAGCTCGACCGTGCGAATGTGCCTGGGCCGCACGCGCGGCGGATCGAGCACGGACGCGCGCCGCAAGATGGAGCGGTTGACCA
>JAACJX010000584.1 GCA_014237545.1 Ardenticatenia bacterium
ACGAAATCGGCGCAGAGAATTTCTTCTGGAGCAGCGACCAGGCCATCGTCGCCGCCGAGGCCCGCGGCTGCAAGTTCTGCGGCACGCTCCCCCACCCTATCACGGCCAGTAGTGAAGCCCATGAGTTGGCTTGAAGCAACACAACCGGTGTGTTAAGGTTGCTAGCTGTTCGGTCTTGGCTTATATACAAGGTTGTCTTTTCAACATATTAGGCTTGGTTGTGGTTTAAATAATAGACTATACGAAAATTTGAGGTTATTTTCGCACTATGGAGATTCGTTCGAATGTCGACCCTGCTCAGTTTGAAGAAACAGCCGACGCGGCTCCGGCGTCCCTTCTACCTCTGCTCATTACGGCCGTAGTCATGCTGGTCATCGGCGGCTTGCTGGGCTACTGGCTCGGCCGCGCGCCGGTTCCGGCGGCCGATTCGGTTGAAGTCGGCTTTGCCCGCGACATGAGCATCCACCACGAGCAGGCCGTTCAGATGGCGGCGCTGGTGTATGACCGCACCGAGGACGAGGCTATTCGTTCTCTGGCTTTCGACATCCTCACCACGCAGCAAGGCCAGATAGGTATCATGAGCGGCTGGCTGGATGCCTGGGGCGTGCCGTGGACGTCGGCCGGGCAGCGAATGGGCTGGATGGGCATGCCGATGGATGGCCTGATGCCCGGCATGGCCACGGCCGAGCAGATGGCCTCCTTGCGCGAGGCCACCGGCGAGGCGGCCGACGTCATTTTTTTGCAACTGATGATCCCCCACCACCGATCCGGCGTCGAGATGGCCGAGTATGTGGTTGAGCACGCTAAACTGGAGCCGGTCCGCCTGCTGGCGACCGGTATGGCCACGGCCCAAGACCTGGAGATCGCCTACATGGAAGAGCTGCTGGCCGGCAAGGACGGCGAGGCCCCGCCTCCGGACGCCGGCAGCCACGATCATTGAAATCTGGTACAATCGTTGGAAAGCAAAGCCCCTTTTTGGGAGCATTGCCGAGGAGCCAAATGCCCGCCTTTCGATTTCTCCACCCGGCCCGCTGGCTTGTGGCCGTGTTGTTATTGCTTGGGATGTCCGCCTGCCGGCAAGCGNCCGGGGGCGTCCCGCTGGATGGGATGGCAACCGATGACGGCACGGCCGATGTCGCTATGACTCTGTCGCCGGCGACCGACGAGCGCCTCATCATGGGCCCATTCGAATGGACGATCCAACTNACTGACGNGGACGGCGCGCCGGTCGAGGGCGCGACCATCGAAGTGCGCGGCGACATGAACCACGCCGGCATGGTGCCGGTCGAGGCAACGGCCACGGAGATCGGTGGCGGCGTCTATCGCGCCGACTTCGAGTGGACGATGGCTGGTGAGTGGATTGTCACTACGACGGCCGCGCTGCCCGATGGCCGGATGAAAACCGAGACGTCGACCTACACCGTCTTCGTTCGCTGACCAACATGAGCGGNATGATCTCGCTGAATGATATTGCCATCGCCGAAGAGCCCCGAGCGCTTTACCAGCCGCCGGGCCGCGATCTGCTGCGCGCGCCGCTGATCGGCCGGGTCTTTCGCCACCGNTGGGGACGGCTGTTCCTGCAGATCCCGCTGTTGNTCGTNGCTCTGCTGTTCATCTACGACGGCTTCACCGGGCCGNGNNTCGCGCCGCANAATCTGGCGACGGTCGGCGTNTGGGTTCACTATCGCGGGCTGGTCATGCTGGCCCTATTNCTNTTCGGCAACCTGTTCTGCATGGGCTGCCCGTTNACGATTCCGCGNACGATTGCCNTCCGGCTGAGCGGCCGCGGGCGGCGCTGGCCTCGCGCGCTGCGCAACAAGTGGCTNNCCGTGATCGTTTTCGTCGCTTTCCTGTTTGCCTATGAGTGGCTGGACATGTGGGCCAGCCCGGCCCTGACGGCTTGGGTGATCATTGCCTACTTCGCCGGCGCATTCCTGCTCGAAGCGCTCTTCGCCGAATCGCCGTTCTGCAAATACGTTTGCCCACTGGGGACGTTCAATTTCGCCGCCAGCACCATATCCCCGACGCAAATCACCGTGCGCAACCGGGACGTGTGCCGCACGTGCGAGGGCAAGGAGTGCGTCAATGGTACGCCGCAGGTGCTCGGTTGCGGGACAGAACTGTTCCCCCCTACCCTGCGCAGCAACCTCGATTGCGTGATGTGTCTTGACTGTGCCCGCGCCTGCCCCTACGACAACGTCGCCTTCGCCGCGCGTTCCCACGGTCGGGAGCTGGTGGAGAACGCCTGGCCGCGACGGTGGGATGTGTCCTTTCTAATATTCGTGTTCGCCTTTGCCGGCCTCAGCAACGCGTTCGGCATGGTGCCGCCGTTCTATGACCTGCAACTATGGCTGGCCAGTACGCTGGGTACGACGAATGAATTTTTGCTGCTGGCGCTGACGTTCGGGCTGATGAATCTGGCCCTGCCGGCNGCGGCCACGCTTTCGGCCGCCGCGTTCAGCCGCAGCCTCTCCGGGCAAGTGGAGCCGNTGCGCGTCACCTTCAGCCGGTATGCCCCAGCCTTCGCGCCGTTGGGGGTGGCCATTTGGGCCGCCCATTACGCGTTTCATTTCGTCACCGGCGCGCTGGCCATCATCCCTGTCTTCCAGACCTTTCTCGCCGACCATGGCCTGACCTGGCTGGGGGAACCGAACTGGCAGCTAGGGCCGATCCTGCCCGGCCAATGGATCTTGCCGCTGCAAACGCTCATCGTCCTGGCCGGCTTTGCCGGGAGTTTGTTCGTCGGCAACCGTATCGGCCGGCGCAATTTTGGCTCGCGGCCGACGGCCATGCGCGCCCTGCTGCCGTGGCTCATCGTCCTGGCCGCGCTGGCCGCCGCGTCGCTGGCCACGTTTAACCTGCCGATGGAGATGCGCGGCACGATCTTCCTGGGCGGCTGATATGGCACACCGGCGCTCTGTCCTGTTTCTGCTTGCTCTGGGGCTGTTAGCCGCGGCGCTGCCGGCCGTCCGGCTGCGCGCCCACGGCATCGGCAAGCCGCAAGTCCTTAATGAGCCCGCCGGGCCATACCTGGTGTCGGCCTGGACCGATCCCGACCCGTTGCGCGCCGACGAAAGCCATGTGGTGGTTGGCGTGACAGACCCCGACAGCCGCGAGCCGATCGTTACCGGCGNGGAAGTGNCCGTGACCCTGACCTCCATCGCCGACGCCNCAGTTGTGGTCCGCGAAGATGCCGGAACGGACAGCGTGAACCAGNTGCTCTACGCCGCCGAGTTCAACGACCGCGTGTCCGAGGGGCGCTGGCGCGTGGACATTGCGGTCAGCGGNGCGATGGGGTCGGGGCAAGCGGCCGGCTTCGAGGTGGACATTGCGCCGGCCCGCGGATTCAACATGCTCTGGTGGGGTGTTGGCGGCCTGGCGGTTATCGTCGGCGGCTGGTTTGTCGCCTCGATGCGCGGCGAGAAACCGGGGCGCGACCGCCGCGGCCGCCCCGTAAAACCTGCGTCGTAGAAGCCCCCTTCCCGCCCCCATTGTGCCACCTTGAACAGGTTTGTTCTGCAACAATTTAGCGCAATTTCCCGCAGTTAATGTCGTTCCTGCAGAAAAACAACATTACGGAGCGCCAATTGAGCCTCTGCCAAGGGTATCCAATAGAGGGGAATTACACCCGATATTATGGTCAACTACGCCCATATATGGGGGTGCGAGGACGCGCCCGCACCTATTTGTTGGGACATGGCGAGAACCTCAGGAGCGATTTTTTAAGGTCTTGTTTTCTTTAACATTTCCGATTCCTAAAAAATCCGCAGGTTTTAAGACGAATCACGACTATGTCCATTGTCGGACTCAAAAGCGTGTGTTAGAATGCCTCAACCATTGAGACAGCGCCGAAGATTCATCGTCGCCCGGTTCGCACGATAGGCCCACGCCCGTGCGGCGCTATTGTAGAACTGAAGGGTGGCCACGGAAGAGGGATCCGCCCACCCACTCATGGGACTTCGCGCCACTGATTGTTTGTCCTATTTCAACTAAAGCGGGTATACCGAGGATGTAGTACGCCTGTTGGCCGCTTGCCGAGGGAAGAGAATGAATATTGGGAACATGTCGCCCGAGACTGTTTGGAAGGCAGCCCTGGGCGAACTCGAAATGCAAATGACGCGGGCAACCTTCACCACCTGGTTGCAGGGGACACGCGCGTTATCTTGTGTTGATGACGAGTTCGTCATCGGGGTTCGGAATGATTTCGCGAAGGATTGGCTGGAAAATCGTTTATATGATCTGATCGCGCGCACGCTGTCCGGGGTTATGAATCGCCCCGTGGACGTGCGCTTTGTCGTCTGGTCCGACGAGATTATCGCCCCCAAGACGGCGATGGTCAGCCAGAATGGTCGCGCCGAGGTAATCCCTACTTTATCGCCTGAGCCAAACGGCAACGGCCGCCGCGAGCCGGATGCCACCGAAGAAGGCACACTCAACCGCCGCTATACATTTTCCACGTTCATCGTCGGAGCTAACAACCGCCTGGCCCATGCCGCCGCACTGTCCGTAGCCGAGAACCCCGGCCAGACCTACAACCCGCTCTTCATCTACGGCGGCGTGGGGTTGGGCAAGACCCCCCTGCTGCACGCCATCGGCCACCGCTGCCGCCAGGACGGCTACCGAGTGCGCTATATTTCGGCCGAGACCTTCACCAACGACCTGGTCATGGCCATCCGCACCAAGACCACGCCCGAATTTCGCGAGCGCTATCGCACCGTCGACGTGCTGCTCATCGACGACATCCAGTTCATCGCCGGCAAGGAAGGCACACAGGATGAGTTTTTCCACACCTTCAACGACCTCCATAGCCATGGCAAGCAGGTCATAATCTCCAGCGACCGGCCGCCTAAGTCGCTGGCCACGCTGGAAGAGCGCCTGCTGTCGCGCTTCGAGTGGGGATTGACGGCCGACGTCCAGCCGCCCGACGAAGAGACGCGACGGGCCATTTTGCTGGCCAAGGCCGAGGACCTCAACTGCTACGTGCCCGACGACGTCATCGAGTTCATCGCTCACAACTCGCGCCAGAACATCCGCGAGCTGGAAGGCGCGCTTAACAAGGTCGTCGCCTACGCCAACCTGACGGATCGGCCCATTGACCTGGAGCTGGTGAACCTGGCCCTGGCCGATACGCTGCGCCGTCCGGAGCGCATCAGCGTGGAGCAGATCATCGACATCGTCTGCCGCTACTATAACCTCACGTGGGAAGCCATCACCAGCAGCAGCCGCAAG
>JAACJX010000589.1 GCA_014237545.1 Ardenticatenia bacterium
GGCGCGAATCCCCTTGACCGTCTTGATCCACGTCCCCGCGCCACGGTAGGCGTCGTGGTGCTCGGCCCGGCCGCCGTCGAGGCTGACCTGCACCGTCAGGTTGGGGTGCGCCACGGCCCGCAGCCGCTCCAGCCGCGCCCCCTTTATGAGCATGCCGTTGGTCAGCACGGTCGTCTTCAGCCGCGGCGCGGCATAGGCCAGCGTGTCGTAGATGTCGTCGAGCAGGAACGGCTCGCCGCCGGTGAAGAACACCTCCTGGAAACCCAGGGCGACGGCCTCATCGACGACGCGCCGGATCGTCTCCGCCCCCAGCGCGCGGCGCGGCGCGGCCGGGCTGGACTCGGCCACGCAGTAGGCGCAGCGCAAGTTGCAGTCGAAGTTGGTATAGACCCATAGCTTCCAGTGGAAGGCGTCGCTCGTGGCGGTGTCGGTTTCGGGTTCGGCGAGCATGGGTGTGAGTATAGTCAATTTTCGGGGGCAGGAGAAGGCGGGTTTGGCGCGTCGGTGGCCGGGATTCAGATGGTCATCGGCAGCAGCGGCGGGTTGGCCGGCGACCGGCCTTCCAGCCAGCCCGTGGCTCCCATCTGGCGCAGCAGGCGCTCGGCCGCGCGGAAAAGTCTGTCGCGCTCGGCCGCGTCGCCGGCCAGCCCGGCCAGCGAGAAGAGACAGCCGGCCTCATCCAGCGGCCGCTCGTGCGCTCGCGCCAGGGCCAGCGCCTCTTCCAGCAGCACTCGCTGCCGCTCGGCCGGCGGGAACAGGGCCAGGCAGCGAGCCGTGACGACGTGGAGGTGGGGGAAATCCTCGCGCTGCGCCGCTTCGTAGTTCTCTTCGGCCAGCCGCGCTGCCTGCGCCTCTTGGCCGGTGCCGCGCAGGTAGATGATCAGGTCGATCATCGTCACGATTGTGCCCTCGAGCCTGCCCTGCCGCCGGTAGAGATCGAGGCTGAACTCGATGTCGGCCAGGGCCTCCTCGTAGCGCCCCAGCCCCAGCAGCGCGTAGCCGCGATTGCCCCGGCCGCGGCTCAGCTCGGCCTGGTTACCCAGTTCGGCGGCCAGCTTCACCATCCGGTCGGTGTAGTCATGGGCCAGGTCCATGCGCCCCAGGGCGATGTAGACGACGCTCAAATCGCCCAGGTCGCTCACNAACCGGTAGCGGGCGTTGGTCTCCTCGGCGGCGCGAACGGCGGCCAGAATCAGCGCCTCCGCCTCGGCATAGCGGGCCATGCTGTAATACACCAGCCCCAGGTTGCCCTCGGCGAAGACGGCCTGGAGCGGGTTGCCGGCCTCGCGGAACAAGGCGGCCGAGCGTTGCAGGTCGGCCGCCGCAGCCTGATAGCGCCCGCTGACCCAGACAATGGTCGCTCGCCGCAGGTAGGCCGACGCCAGGTCATGCGGGTCGATGCCCTCGACGGCCGACAACCGCTCGATGAGCGACTCCCCCAGCGCCAGCGCCTCGGTGAGCCGCTTGAAGTAGCGCAGCAAGTCCATCTGCTCCAGGTCGAGGAGCGCCGCGGCCAGCGCCGCCCGCGCCGGCGGCAGTGGCGCCAATCGCGCCAGATCCTCGCGCGCCGCGTCGATCACCGCCTGCGCCTCGTCGTAGCGGGCCAGCGAGCGCAGCGTAGCCGCGGCCGCGTTGCCGGCCACGGCCACCGGCCAGGCAGCCTGCTGCGCCCGCCCCAGGGCCATCGCCTCTTGCGCCACATCGAGCGCCTGAGCCAGCTGGCCGACGTNGAGCAAGAGATCGGCCGTGTAGGCCATGTATTCGGCCTGTTGGGTGGGCTGGCCGAGCGCGGCCGACTGCCGCGCCGCTGCCCGCAGGATCGCCAGCCACGCCGGCCACTGCCCCCAGCGCACCGGCAGGGGGTGGAGCTGGTCGACCAGGGCCAGCCAGTCGCCGGCCATGTCCGGCTGCCCGGCGGCGGCGTTGAGCAGCGCGAGGCAGGTGTCGAAATGCGGCTGCAGGCGTTGCGCCGGGGTGCTCGCCGCCAGCCCGGCCGCCACGCGCAACTGCTCGGCCAGCCGCCCGGCATAGAACCGGGCCCAGCGTTGCCGCTCATGCGTCCAGTCGTGGGGCGTGGCGTGTGCGGTCATGGGACAGTAGGACAGTGAGACAGTATTCAGTGATCAGTGGTTAACAGATCAGTGCGGTTGGCCCTCTCTTCATTCGTAATTCGTAATTCGCAATTCGCAATTCGTCACTCCCTCCATCCCGCCAGGATCTCCGTCTGCAAGAAAGTCGTCGTCAGGCGGTGGAGGCGGTAGCGCGGCGATTCGGGTGGCCCGGCCGTCTCCAGCAACGAGTAANCAAGCAGNTGCGCCAGGGCCCCGGCGAACGCGTCGGCCGGCAGGATGCTCATCAGCCGCAGCCACTCCACGTCCTCGCCGTCGGGGGCCAGCGGCAACAGCGAGAGGAGCAGTTGCCGCGCCGGGTCGTCCAGCGCCTGCCAGGTTCGCCGGTAGATGAACGAGTACAGGCTCTCCGGGGCTTGCTGGCGGGCGGTGCGCAGATTCTCCAGCAGAACCGGCAGCGGCCAATTCCTCATTTGCGCCGCCACCAGCTTCAGCGCCAGCGGCATGCCGCCGATCACGTCNTAGAGCGCCGTCATGGTGGCCGGCTGCAGCGCGGCCGCCCGCCCGTGCCGCCGCAGTTCCGACTCNACCANCGCCCGGCTATCCTCCAGGGANAGCGGNCGCANCGGGTAGCGCGTCACGGCCGGGTAGTGACTCAACGTCTCGCGGCTGGTCAGCAGGAAGCGCGCCGGCCGGGCCAGCGGCGCCAGGGCCGGCATCAGCAGCGCCACGTCGCTAACGCTNTCCAGGTTATCGATGACGATCAGGTGGCGCGCGCCGCGCAGGAAGCCCGCCAGCCGCTCCAGCTTCTCGTCCACCCCCAGCCCGGCCAGTTCGGCGAAGCCCATCTGCGTCACCAGCCGGCTGACGATGTCGGCCAGCGAGGTGGCGGCGTCGGCCGTAGTCTCGATGGCCCCCTGGTCGTTGAGCCACGTCTGCCGGGCGCTAACCCAGGCGATGCCGTCGAGTTCGCTCTCCTGGGCCAGATCATGGGCCACAGCCCGGGCCAGGGCCGTCTTGCCGATGCCGCCCAGCCCCTCGATGCTGACGAAATCCGGGCCGGACTCCCGCCGCAACCAGCCGGCCAGCTCCCGCTGCGCGGCGGCGACGCCGAACAGGCGGGCGTACTCCGGCGGTGGCAGGTGGCGGCTGAGCCGCGCCTGTCGCCGCTGGCCATGCGCCTCCAGCTCGCCCCGCCGCAGCGCCTCGGCCAACCGCTGCGCGCCGTTGTTGACGCGGCGGCGGAAATTGCGCGCATCCAGGGCCGNNGCCGCGGCCAGNTCCTCGACACCCAGCGGCACCGGCGNGAGATAGCGGTGGTAGAGGGCGCTCCANGCCTCCAGTTCGGGGTTCTTGCGGNCGAAGTCGCGGCCGACGGCGGCCAGGAGCGCGTCGCGCCCGGGGAGTGGGTCGCCGGAGTCGTTGCCTTCGGCGCGCCGCTGCTGGTCGAGCGCGGCGGCCACAGCCGCCTCGACCCACTCCCGCAGGCGGATCTCGCGCGCCACGCGGCCGGTTTCGTCGTGGCGCAACAGGTCGAGGTCCAGCAGCCCGGCCGGCGGCTCTTCCAGTTGTCGCCAAGCTTTGAGCGTATTGATTACCAGGGACGGGGTAATGTCGCCTATGTCCACCAGGAAGATCCCTCCTGGGCGGCATCGCCCGAAAACGATCCGATTGTTGCCCGATTTGGCTGGAATGAAGCAGCGATTGCCGCAAGTATATAGCTACTTCTCGTCAGTGAAAACCGGAGAGCGTCATGACCCTGAAACACGCGGCCAACTTGTCGGAACGGGAGCGCCAGGTGTTGCGCCTGATCGCCGAGGGCCACACCGACGCGGAGATCGCCCACGCGCTGACGATCTCCGTCTACACGGTGCAGAACCACGTCAAGAACATCCTGCGCAAGCTGGAAGCGCGCAACCGGACGCACGCCACGACGATCTACGGCCGGCTGGTGGGAAAGAATGGCTGAGATCAGCTATTGAGCGGCCGGGGGGTGGCTTTTATACTGTGATGGGGTTTGTGTCTTTTTTTGGTCGGGGTGTTCCAGTCGCGTATTAAATGTTTCTGTGGGCTTTCAATAAAAATATTCTACCTCCATTATTGATTTCTGTATTGTTCGCTTTCGCACTCTGCAGTACTCATTGAATATTTAATGAGGCGCCAC